>NZ_JBYIQP010000002.1:0-162516 GCF_057707665.1 Actinacidiphila sp. bgisy167
GTGGCGCGTGGGTCGTTACTGGGGCTGAGGCGGAGCACCACCGGGGAGCGGTCTGCGACGGCACGCCTAGCCGCTGCGGCCTCCGGAGGGAATGAGGCTGTGAAGAAGTACATCCTCTCCGATCATGACGGCGTCCTGGTCGACACCGAGTTCTGGTATTTCAAATCCGCGGAACGCGCCCTGGCGGAGGCCGGTTTCACGCTGGACAAGGATCAGTACCTTCAGGACATGGCCCGTGGATCGGGCTCATGGGCCCAAGCCAAGGCGGCCGGCATCGAAGACCGGACCCTCAGCCGGGTTCGCGAGGCCCGCAACGGCTACTACCAGGAGTACCTGAGGACTGAGGCCATTGAGATCGAGGGCGTCGTCGACACTCTTGCCGAACTGTCGGCGCACATCCGCATGGCCATCGTGACGACCGCGAAACGGGCCGACTTCGACATCATCCATGAGAAGCGCCAGATCAGGCAGTTCATGGATTTCGTCATTGTTCGCGAAGACTACCAACTCGCCAAGCCGCACCCGGAACCGTACCTGGCCGGGCTGAAGCGCTTCGGCGCAACCAGGGAGGAGACTCTGGTGGTGGAGGACTCGGCCAGAGGACTGACCTCGGCGGTTGCGGCCGGTATCGACTGCGCTGTTGTCCATAACGAGTTCACGAAGGACAACGACTTTTCCCAGGCAAGTTACCGGATCGACAGCCTGAGCGAATTGAAGGGCATCCTCCGGGTGAGCTGACCACCTTGGCGCGGCTAACCTGCTGGCCCGACCTTCTTGGTCCAGTCGGTGCGGGGGCTTTTGCGGGTGAGGCGTCGGGTCATCATGGTGATGAGTGCCCAGTTCAGGTGGGCTTCAGAGTGCTGCGGGAGACGTTCGTAGTCGCGTGTGTTGCGGCGGGCGTTCATGCACCAGCCGATCGTGCGCTCGACTTTCCAACGGCGGGGCAACACGACGAAGCCCTTGGCCCCTTTGGGCCGGGAGACGATGCGCAGGCTCAGCATTGGCCAACGGGTCGTTCGCCAGAACAGTGCGGTAGGCCGCGCCGGTCCTCGTCGGTGAGCTTCTTCGTCCACACCGGTTCGGCGAGCACCCGCTGGACGAGCGCCGACGGTTTTCCGCCGCCCTGCCGTAGCCGCTGGTCAGTGCGGGGCGCCCGGCCCCCGGGAGGTGTCACTGCCGGTAGCCCGCGAGGAAGCGGCCGATGCGGCTGATCGCCGCGTCCAGGTCGTCGGCCCGGGGGAGGGTCAGGATGCGGAAGTGGTCCGGGCGCGGCCAGCTGAAGCCGGTGCCCTGCACCACCTGGATCTTCTCCCGGAGCAGCAGGTCGAGCACGAACTTCTCGTCGTCGTGGATCCGGTGCACCTTCGGGTCCAGCCGGGGGAAGGCGTACAGCGCGCCCTTGGGCTTGACGCAGCTGACGCCAAAGATCTCGTTCAGCTTCTCCCATGCCTTGTCACGCTGCTCGTGCAGCCGCCCCCCGGGCAGGATCAGGTCCTTGATGCTCTGCCGTCCGCCGAGCGCGGCCTGGATCGCCTGCTGGGCCGGGACGTTGGGGCACAGCCGCATCGATGCCAGCATCGTCAGGCCCTCGAGGTAGCTCCTGGCGTGCTGCCGAGGGCCGGTGACGACCAGCCACCCGGAGCGGAAGCCCGCCACCCGGTAGGCCTTGGACAGCCCGCTGAAGGTCAGGCACAGCACGTCGGGGGCGAGCTGGGCCGCCGTGTGGTGGACGGCGTCGTCGTAGAGGATCTTGTCGTAGACCTCGTCGGCGAAGACGACCAGGTGGTGGCGCCGGGCCAGGTCGAGCATGCCCTCGAGGAGTTCGCGCGGGTAGACCGCGCCAGTCGGGTTGTTGGGGTTGATGATGACCAGCGCCCGCGTACGGCTGGTGATCTTCGAGGCGATGTCGTCGAGGTCGGGGAACCAGTCCGCCTGCTCGTCGCAGAGGTAGTGAACGGCCTTGCCGCCGGCCAGGTTCGTCACGGCCGTCCACAGAGGGAAGTCCGGGGCCGGGATCAGCACCTCGTCGCCGTCGTCGACGAGGGCCTGGACGGCCATCTGCACCAGTTCCGACACCCCGTTGCCGAGGAAGACGTCGTCCACGCCGACGTCGGCGAGCCCGCGCTCCTGGTAGTGCTGGGCCACCGCCCGCCGGGCGGACAGGATGCCGCGCGAGTCGCTGTAGCCGTGCGAGGCGGGGAGCGTGCGGATGATGTCCTGGAGGATCTCCTCGGGCGCCTCGAAGCCGAAGAGCGCCGGATTGCCCGTGTTGAGCCGAAGGACGCTGTGGCCGGCCTCCTCCAACGCGTTGGCGTGCTCGATCACCGGCCCGCGGATCTCGTAGCAGACGTCGGCCAGCTTGCTCGACTGCTTGTACTCCATGCGACGGCCTCCCGACCCGGTCCGGCGATCCTGCTCGGTGCGACTGCTCTCCTTGGTTTTACCAAGTACGTGCTTGGAAAGTCCAACTCCTTGTCTACACTGGGGATCATGCCGCGCCGAAGTTACGACCAGTACTGCGCCGTCGCCCGGGCCCTGGACACCGTCGGGGAGCGCTGGACGCTCCTGATCGTCAGGGAGTTGCTGGCGGGCCCCCGCCGCTACACCGACCTCCACGCCGACCTGCCCGGCGTCAGCACCGACGTCCTCGCCTCACGGCTCAAGGAGATGGAGCGCGACGGCCTGGTCAACCGCCGCCGCCTCGCGCCGCCCGGTGCCGCGTACGTCTACGAACTCACCCCGCGCGGCCGCGGACTGCTCTCGGTGCTCGGCGCCCTCGCCGAGTGGGGCGCGCCGGAACTGCGGGAACCCCGGCCCACCGACGCCGTCCGCGCGCACTGGGCCGCCGTGCCCCTCATGCGGCATCTCGCAGCGCTGCCCGGGGCGCTCGCGGGGGTGGTCGAGGTCCGCCTCGACGAGGGCGCCTTCCACATCGAACTGGGCGGTGTGACCCCGTCGTACGCGGACGGCCCCGCCGAACGTCCCGACGCGGTGCTGGCCCTGCCGGCGGGCGCCGTCCAGGACCTCGGCGGCACCCTGCTCGACGGCGGCGCGAAGGTCACCGGAGACGGCCCCCTCGCGGACGCCCTGCGCGGCGCCTGAGGGCCGTACACGACATTCCGCTCGGCCCGCGCCGCACTGCCCGGCGGCGCTCGGCGGACGGGCATGGGGCGGGGTGGGACGGGTCGTTCGGCTGTCCCGGCCTCTCGCGCCCTGAGGCCACGAGAGGCTGCCGCCGCCTCAGGCCGACGCGAGCGACACGCGCGGCAGCAGCGCCTCGTCGAAGCGGCGCAGCAGCAGCCGGGCGACCTCGGGGGCGTCGCCGAGGACGTCGGCGAGGACGTCCGCCCCGGAGGCCTGGGCGCCGCGGGCGATGCGGTCGGGCAGGAAGCCCGGCGCGAGGACGTACGGCGCGACGGCGATGTGCCGCACCCCCTCGGCGCGCAGGGCGCGCACCGCCTCGTCGGTGGTGGGAAGGGATGCGGAGGCGAAGGCAGGCCGCACGTCGCGCCAACCGGTACGCCGCCACTCCCGCGCGATGTCCTCGATCACCGCGATCGCCTCCGGGTCGGAGGAGCCCGCCGAGGCCAGGACGATCCCGGTCGAGGGGCGGTCGCCGGGGCCGAGCCCGGCTTCGCGCAGCCGCCGCTCCAGGGCGCCCAGCAGCAGCGGTGAGGGGCCGAGCACGCCCGCCCGGCGCACCCGCATCCCGGCGTGCCGCGCCGCGCACTCGCGCAGCACCGCCGGGATGTCCGACTTGGCGTGGAAGGCACGGGTCAGCAGCAGGGGAAGGGCCACCACGTCGCGCACGCCCTCCGCGGCCAGCCGGTCCACGACCTGCGGCACGTCGGGGGCGCAGTGGTCGAGGAAGGCCGTCTCCACCCGTTGTCCGGGGCGGGCCGCACGGACCTGTTCGGTCAGGGCGTGGACGGTCGCGGCGTGCCGCGGGTCGCGGCTGCCGTGGGCGATGACGAGGAGGACGTGGCGCGCGGTCATGGTCAGCCTCGAGCGAGCAGGCCGCGGCCGCGCAGCACCGTGCGTTCCAGCGGCGCGAAGACCAGCAGTTCGATGCCGATGCCGACGACCAGGATGAGCAGGATCGCGGCCAGCACGCTCGGCATGTCGGACAGTTCGCGTCCCTGCTCGAGCAACTGGCCCAGGCCCACGCCGAGGTCGGGGGAGGTGGCGATCAGCTCGGCGGCCATCAGGGAGCGCCAGGAGAACGCCCAGCCCTGCTTGAGGCCGGCGAGGTAACCGGGCAGGGCGGCGGGCAGCAGCACGTGCCGCACCGCGTGGACGCCGGTCGCGCCGATGGTGCGCCCGGCCCGCAGGAACAGCGGCGGGATCTGGTCGACGCCCGCGACGAGGCCGTTGGCGATCGAGGGCACCGCGCCCAGCAGCACCACGCAGTAGATCGTGGCGTCCGACAGCCCGAACCAGATGATCGATGCGGGCACCCACGCCACCGACGGCAGGGACTGCAGGCCCGACAGGATCGGCCCGATCGCGGCCCGCACCACCCTTACCCGCGCCACGAGCAGGCCGAGCGGCGTGCCGATCACGACGGAGGCCACGAAGCCCAGTGCGCCGCGTGACAGGCTGGTCCAGACGTAGCCGAGCAGGGTGCCGTCGAGCCACTTGTCCTGCAGGGCCCGTCCCACGTCAGCGGGACTGGGGAGCTGGTAGTGCGGCTTGACCTCGAAGTGGTACGCGAGCTGCCACACCACCAGCACCAGGGCGATGGCGACGAGCGGGGGGACGGCCTTCTGCAGCAGCACGCGGGCCGGCGGCACGCGCGGGGCGGAGGGCGTCTCCAGGGCGTCGAGCCCGGCCCCGATCCCCGCGAGATCCCCGGAGGGCGCGGTTTTCGCGGCGTCGGTGGCGTGCGCGGCGTGCGCCTTCGTCTCAGTGCTGGCCATGGCGGCGGATCTCCCCCCGGAGGTGTTCGGTGATCTCCACGGAGAGCTCGGCCACGGCCGAGTCCTCGATGCGGCGCGGCTGCGGGATGTCGACCTTCCACTCCCGGGCGATCCGTCCCGGCCGCGAGGAGAGCAGCACGACCCGCTCGGCGAGCCGCACCGCCTCACGGACGTTGTGGGTCACGAACAGCACCGACAGGCGGGTCTCGGACCAGATGCGGGTGAGCTCCTCGTGCAGGACGTCGCGGGTGATGGCGTCGAGCGCCGCGAACGGCTCGTCCATCAGCAGCAGCCTGCTGTCCTGCGCCAGCGCCCGGGCCAGCGCGACCCGCTGCCGCATGCCGCCGGACAGCTCGTGCACCCTCCTGCCGTACGCGCCCTTGAGGCGGACGACCTCCAGCAGCCGCTCGGCCTCCGGGCGCCGCTCGGCGCGCGGCACACCGCGCATGCGCAGGGCGAGTTCGATGTTCCTGCCCGCGGTGAGCCACGGGAACAGGGCGTGGTCCTGGAACATCAGGGCCGGGCGGCCGCCGGGGGTGTCGATGCCCCCGGCGGTCGGCCGGTCGAGTCCCGCGACCAGGTTGAGCAGCGTGGACTTGCCGCAGCCCGAGGCCCCCAGGAGGCAGACGAACTCGCCGGGGGCGACGTCGATGCTGATGTCGTCCAGCACGTGCGTTTGCGCGCCGGGACGGCCGAAGGACTTCGAGACGTGCTCGAGCCGGGCGGCGTGGGGGGCCGTGTCGGCCGTCACGGCGGGCTGGTCGGTGAGTGCGGTGGCCATGGCGTCACCTCCTGAGGGCTGGGGTTGCGGGCTTCATCGGGTGCTGCCGGGGGTCAGCCGCCGAGACCGGCGTCGTCGACGGTGGGCTTCCCGTCAGCCTTCAAGACCTTGTTGAGGAGCGTCAGGTCGTAGATCCCCTCGAGGTCGGGCTTCTCCAGCAGGCCCGCGGTGACGGCGTGGTCGGCCTCGGTCCGCAGGGTGGACGCCAGCGGGTCGTCGATCACCTGGATGCTCTTCCACGCCGGGTCGATCACATCGGCGGGCAGCGGCTTGCCGGAGAGCCTCTCCAGCTGGGCGTTGGCGTCGGCCTTCGCCTCCTCCGGGTGGGCGTTGATCCAGGCGTTGGTCTTCACCGAGCCGCGCAGCACGGCCTCGACGACGTCCGGGTGCTCCTTGAGGAAGGCCTGGGAGACGATCACGTTGGTGATGACGAACTTCTTGTCCGGCCACAGGTCGCTCTCGTCCAGGAGCACCTTCGCGCCCTCGGCCACCAGCTTCGAGGCGGTCGGTTCGGGCACCCACGCGCCGTCGATGGAGCCGGTCTTGTAGGCGTCGGGCGTCACCTTGTTGTCCGTGCGGACCACGGAGACGTCGCCCTTGCCGCTGGTGGGATCGACCTTCCAGCCCTGCTCGGCGATCCAGTTGAGGAACGCCACGTCCTGGGTGTTGCCGAGCTGGGGCGTGGCGATCTTCTTGCCCTTGACGTCCTTCAGTGTCTTGATCTTGTCCGGGTCGACGACCAGCTTCACGCCGCCGGAGGCCGAGCCGGAGATGATCTTCAGGCTCTTGCCGCCGGACTTCGTCCAGCCGTTGATCGCGGGGGAGGGGCCGATCCAGCCGATGTCGATGGAACCGGCGTTGAGGGCCTCGATCTCGGCCGGGCCGGCGTTGAACACCGACTCCTTGATCGTGGTGCCCGATCCCAGCTCGTCGGCGAAGAAGCCCTCCTTCAGGCCCACCAGCGCGGTGGCGTGGGTGAGGTTCGCGAAGTAGCCGATCTTCACCGTCGAGGCGGACAGCTTCTTGCTGGTGCCGCTGCTCGCGGCCGCACTGGTGGTGTCGTCCTTCTTCTCGGAGCCGTAGCCGCACGCGGCGAGGGCCAGTAGCGGCAGAAGGGCGGCGCCCGCTATGAGGCGGCGACGGGCGGACGTTCTCGGGGCGGTAATGCGATCGGCAGTCACGGGAGGCGGTCCTCTCGATGGCCCCGGCTCGCGCCCGCTAGGGCGTGTTTCGAAAGTAGCGCCGGCCGCCCGAAGGGCGGGTCCCGCGGCGTCTGGTGCGGTGCATCGCAAGGCGGAGAGTCGTCCTCGTAGTGGGCTACTCGGACGATTCGACAACGCAGCGAGGTGCCGTGCCGGGCGTCGCGGGACAGGCGGGACTTTCGAAACACGCCCTAGGGCGCGCCGGGGTGGTGGCTGTCTGGTGGTCGGTGGTGCGGCGCCGCGTGCGCGGCGCGGGTACGGTGCTCGGCCGGGGTCAACGCGCACATCGCGTGACACCGCCCGTGCCGCTGCCCAGAGCGCCGCTGCCGACGCGACCGCCCTCCTTGGCGAAACCCGCGAAGGCGTCGTCGAACGCCATCAGAAATCCCACCCCTCGTCGTCGGCGGCCGCGCGGTCGGCGGCCGTGGCGGTGCGGACGGCGAAGGCCTCGCCCGCCATGCCGGCGGTCAGCGTGGCGCCGTCCGCCGGGTCGATCAGCAGGAAGGAGCCGGTGAGCCGCGAGTCGGCGTACGCGTCCAGCGGCAGCGGCTCGGCGGTGCGCAGCACCACCGCGCCGATGTCGTTGACGCCGAGCCCGCCCGGCTCGTCCTGGTGCTCCAGCCCCCGGGTCAGGTCGATCCGGTACGGCAGGCGCTTCACGATCGCCTTGACCGTGCGCGTGCCGTGCTTCAGCAGCACGCGCGCGCCGACCGTCAGCGGCCGCTCGTGCAGGTGGCACACGGTCGCCTCGACGTCTTGCGTGGTCTTTGGGGCGGCGTCGGACGGCGCGATCAGGTCGCCGCGCGAGACATCCAGGTCGTCGCTGAGCAGCAGGGTCACCGACTGCGGCGCCCATGCCGCGTCGACCGGGGTGCCGAGCGCGTCGATGCCGCTGATCGTGCTCGTGAGCCCGGACGGCAGCACCGTCACCGGGTCGCCGACGCGCAGCACCCCCGAGGCGATCCGCCCCGCGTAGCCGCGGTAGTCCGGGTGCTCCGCGGTCTGCGGGCGGATCACGTACTGCACGGGGAAACGCGCGGGGTGCCCGCTGGGGTCGCTGCCGACAGGCACGGTCTCCAGGTGCTCGAGGACCGTCGGCCCGCCGTACCAGTCCATGGTGGCCGACGGGGCCACGACGTTGTCCCCGGCCAGCGCCGAGATGGGGATCGCGGTGACCTCCGGGACGCCGATCGAGGCCGCGTAAGCGGTGAACTCCTCGGCGATGGCCGCGAAGACCGGCTCCGACCAGTCGACCAGGTCCATCTTGTTCACCGCGAGCACCACGTGCGGCACCCGCAGCAGCGCGGCCACCGCCGCGTGCCGGCGGGTCTGCTCCACGACGCCGTTGCGGGCGTCCACCAGGATCACCGTCAGCTCGGCGGTCGAGGCGCCGGTGACCATGTTCCGCGTGTACTGCACGTGCCCCGGCGTGTCCGCCAGGATGAAGCGCCGACGCGGCGTCGCGAAGTAGCGGTACGCCACGTCGATGGTGATGCCCTGCTCGCGCTCCGCGCGCAGGCCGTCGGTGAGCAGCGCCAGGTCCGGGGCCTCCTGGCCGCGGCGGGCGGAGGCCAGTGCGACCGCCTCCAACTGGTCGGCGAGCACCGACTTGGAGTCGTGCAGCAGCCGGCCCACCAGCGTGGACTTGCCGTCGTCGACCGAGCCCGCGGTGGCGAAGCGCAGCAGGGAGGTGGCCGAGAGCTGCTCGGCGGCGGTGCCGGTGGTCATGGCTAGAAGTACCCCTCGCGCTTGCGGTCTTCCATCGCGGCCTCGGAGAGCTTGTCGTCGGCCCGGGTGGCGCCTCGCTCGGTGAGCCGGGACGCGGCGATCTCGGCGATGACGGCCTCGATGTCGGCGGCGTCGGAGTCCACCGCGCCGGTGCAGGACATGTCGCCCACCGTGCGGTAGCGGACCAGCCGGGTCTCCACCGGCTCGCCGTCCTTCGGGCCGCCCCAGTCGCCCGCGGTCAACCACATGCCGCCGCGCCGGAACACCGCGCGCTCGTGGGCGTAGTAGATCCCCGGCAGCTCGACGCCCTCGCGGGCGATGTACTGCCAGACGTCCAGCTCGGTCCAGTTGGACAGCGGGAAGACCCGCACGTGCTCACCGGGGGCGTGCCGGCCGTTGTAGAGCTGCCACAGCTCGGGGCGCTGGCGGCGCGGGTCCCACTGGGAGAACTCGTCGCGCAGCGAGAACACCCGCTCCTTGGCGCGGGCCTTCTCCTCGTCGCGGCGGCCGCCGCCGAAGACCGCGTCGAAGCGGTTCTCCTGGATGGCCTCGGTCAGCGGCACGGTCTGCAGCGGGTTGCGGGTGCCGTCGGGACGCTCGCGCAGCCGTCCGTCGTCGATGTAGTCCTGCACCGAGGCGACGTGCAGCCGCAGGGCGTGCTTCGCCACGGTGCGGTCCCGGTACTCCAGCACCTCGGGGAAGTTGTGACCCGTGTCGACGTGCAGCAGCGAGAAGGGCACCGCCGCTGGGGCGAAGGCCTTCAGCGCCAGGTGGAGCATGACGATGGAGTCCTTGCCGCCGGAGAAGAGGATCACCGGCCGCTCGAACTCGCCCGCCACCTCCCGGAAGATGTGCACCGCCTCCGACTCCAGCGCGTCCAGGTGGGACAGCGCGAAGGGGTTGCCGGTGTTCTCGCCGGCCGCGACGACCGTGGTCACGCCGTGCCCCCTTCGTTCGCGCCCAGGGCACGCACGTCTATGGTGCCCCCGTGTCCGTCCGGTTGGCGGACGCGCCGCCCGCCGGTCGGCTGCGGCCCGGCGGCCGCGAGCAGGTCGCTCACGCGAGTCCCCTCTCCACCAGGAGCGCCGTGACAAGCGCCGCTGAGTCCTCGACGGTGTGGTCCTCGGTCCCGATCCGCAGGTCGGGGGCCTCGGGAGCCTCATAAGGGTCGTCGACACCGGTCAGGCCGGAGATCTCGCCCGCGGCCTGCTTGGCGTACAGGCCCTTCACGTCCCGTACGGAGCAGACCTCCACCGGGGTGGCGACATGCACCTCCAGGTACGTCGTGCCCCGCGCCTCGTGGCGCTTGCGGACGGCCTCCCGGCTGTCGGCGTACGGCGCGATGACCGGGACCAGCACCTTGACCCCGTGGGAGGCGAGGAGTTCGGCGACGAAACCGATCCGCTGCACATTGGTGTGCCGGTCCTCGCGGCTGAAGCCCAGCCCGGCGGAGAGGAACTCACGGATCTCGTCGCCGTCCAGGACCTCCACGCGGTGCCCGTCGCCGCGCAGCCCGGCGGCCAGCGCACGGGCGATCGTCGTCTTGCCCGCGCTCGGCAGCCCCGTGAGCCACACCGTGGCCCCTGTGCCCGTCACGCCCATCGACTCCTCCCGGGAGGCCTGATCCGCCCGCTCCCACTGTCCTGCCGGTACCTGCTGCGCCTTCTGCGCTTCCCGCGGCGTCTGTCGCGCCTGCCGTGCCGTCATCAGCCGTGCAGCCCGCACTCGGTCTTGGCCCGTCCCGCCCAGCGGCCGGCCCGCGGGTCCTCGCCGGCCAGCACCCGGCGGGTGCAGGGGGCGCAGCCGACCGAGGCGTAACCGTCCGTCAGCAACGGGTTGCTGAGCACGCCGTGCTCGGTGACGTAGGCGTCCACGTCCTCCTGCGTCCAGCGGGCGATGGGGGACACCTTCACCTTGCCGCGCCGGGCGTCCCAGCCGACGACCGGTGTGTTCGCCCGGGTGGGGGACTCGTCGCGCCGCAGGCCGGTCGCCCAGGCGTCGTAGCCGGTCAGACCCTCCTCCAGCGGCTTGACCTTGCGCAGCGCACAGCACAGGTCGGGGTCGCGGTCGTGCAGCCGCGGCCCGTACTCGGCGTCCTGCTCGGCCACGCTCTGACGCGGCGTCAGGGTGATGACCCGCACGTCCATGACGGCGGCGACGGCGTCGCGGGTGCCGATGGTCTCCGGGAAGTGGTAGCCGGTGTCGAGGAAGACGACGTCGACGCCCGGCACGACGCGTGCGGCCAGGTGCGCCACGACCGCGTCCTCCATCGAGGAGGTGACGCAGAACCGGGACCCGAAGGTGCCGACGGCCCAACGCAGGACGTCGAGCGCGGGTGCGTCCTCGAGATCGCGGCCCGCCCGCTCGGCGAGCTCGCGCATCTCCTCCGGGGTGTGCCGCTGCACGCTGTTCACGCATCGCCTCCGTCGGGGGTTCTGCCACGCAGCCCCCGGGCCAGCAGACCCAGGAACTTCAGCTGGAAGGCGCGGTTGCACGCCCGGCACTCCCAGGCGCCGTGGCCCTGCTCCGCGGGGTGCAGGTCCTCCTCCCCGCAGTAGGGGCAGTGGAAGGGTGCGGCACGCTCGCTCACGACAGCGCCTCCTCGCTCGCACGCGTCACCCACTGCGCGAAGCGCTCGCCGTCCGCGCGCTCGGCCTGGAAGCGCCGCAGAAGGCGCTCGACATAGTCCGGCAGTTCGTCCGCGGTGACCTTCAGGCCGCGGACCTTGCGGCCGAAACCGGCCTCCAGGCCCAGCGCGCCGCCCAGGTGCACCTGGAAGCCCTCCACCTGGTTGCCCTCGTCGTCCAGCACCAGCTGGCCCTTGAGGCCGATGTCGGCGACCTGGATCCGGGCGCAGGCATTGGGGCAGCCGTTGACGTTGATCGTGATCGGCTCGTCGAACTTGGGCAGCCGGCGCTCGAGTTCGTCGATCAGCAGGGACCCGCGCGCCTTGGTCTCGACGATGGCCAGCTTGCAGAACTCGATGCCGGTGCACGCCATCGTGCCGCGCCGGAAGGGGGAGGGCCGCACCTGCAGGTCGAGCGCCTCCAGGCCGGCGACGAGGGAGTCGACCTGGTCCTGCTCGACGTCCAGCACGATCATCTTCTGCTCGACGGTGGTCCGCAGCCGGCCGGAGCCGTGCGCCTCCGCCAGTTCCGCGATCTTGCTGAGCGTGGCGCCGTCGACCCGGCCGACGCGCGGCGCGAAACCGACGTAGGAGCGGCCGTCCTTCTGGCGGTGCACCCCCACGTGGTCCCGCCACTGCTCGACCGGCTGGTCGGGGGCGGGGCCGTCGGTCAGCCTGCGTCCCAGGTACTCGTCCTCCAGCACCTGGCGGAACTTCTCCGCGCCCCAGTCGGCGACCAGGAACTTCAGCCGGGCGCGGTTGCGCAGCCGCCGGTAGCCGTAGTCGCGGAAGATCGAGATGACGCCTTCGAAGACGTCCGGGACCTCCTCCAGGGGCACCCACGCGCCCAGCCGGACCCCGATCCTGGGGTTGGTGGACAGCCCCCCGCCGACCCACACGTCGAAGCCCGGCCCGTGCTCGGGGTGGCGGACGCCGACGAAGGCGACGTCGTTGATCTCATGGGCCACGTCCAGCAGCGGCGAACCGGAGATCGCCGACTTGAACTTGCGGGGGAGATTGGAGAACTCCTTGTTCCCGACGATGCGGCGGTGCGCCTCGTCCACGGCCCACGTGCCGTCGATGATCTCGTCCTCGGCGATCCCGGCGACGGGCGAGCCGAGGATGACGCGCGGGGTGTCGCCGCACGCCTCGGTCGTCGACAGGCCCACGGCCTCCAGCCGCTGCCAGATCTCGGGCACGTCCTCGATGCGGATCCAGTGCAGCTGGATGTTCTGCCGGTCGGTGATGTCGGCCGTCCCGCGGGCGAACTGCTGGGAGATCTCCCCGATGACGCGCAGCTGCCCGGTGGTGAGCCGGCCGCCGTCGATGCGGACCCGGAGCATGAAGAACTTGTCGTCCAGTTCCTCCGGCTCCAGGATCGCGGTCTTGCCGCCGTCGATTCCTGGCTTGCGCTGGGTGTACAGGCCCCACCAGCGCATACGGCCGCGCAGGTCGGCGCTGTCGATCGCGTCGAATCCGCGGTAGCGGTAGATCGTCTCAATGCGTGTCCGCACGTTGAGACCGTCGTCGTCCCGCTTGAACTGCTCGTTGGCGTTCAGCGGGGTCATGTGGCCGGCCGCCCACTGGCCCTCGCCGCGGTGGCGACTCACCTTGCGGTGCGGCACGGCGGCCTTCGGCTGGTCAGGGGTGGAAGCCATGGCGATGCGGTCCTTCTGCAGGATGGAGAGAGGCGGTGGTAGCGCAAAAAGCCCCCTTGGCCAGCGGGCACGCCAGACGCCGCGGACAGCGCGGAGCGGGGGCGCGTCGTCGCGCCCGCGGGGCCGGGGACGGCCGGGATCAGTCCTTGAGGGGACGGCGGCGAGTGCTCAGCACGCCGGACAGATGGCGCTGGACATACGTCCGAGATCGACGTGCAGTCGACCTACCAAGGCGATTCCAGTGCGAGACATGCCGAAAGCGTGGCATGCGTTACTCGGACCAGTCCACCGTTATCCATATGATGGACGTTGTCATCCCGCATTCCGAGATATGGGCGGTGCCCGTCACCCGACGGGACGCCCCGGACTCAGGAAACCTGCCGCGATCGCCCGGAAACCGTCGTGCCCGCGGGTCCCCACATGCCGCAGCTTGTGGGCCGCCAGCGCGGCGCCCAGCCGCACGCCCGCACCGAGCAGGGACCGGTCCGCGACCAGCGCCGCCAGCAGCCCCGCCGCGAAGACATCGCCCGCCCCCGTGGCGTCCTCGACCTGCCCGTCGGGCAGCGGGCGGTGCCCGTAGAGCTCCACGGAGCCGGGCCGGTGGACCTCGACGCGGTCCGGGTACTTGACCACGGCGGCGCCCTCCCGCCGGGTCCGTACGGGGGCCAGCCGCTCGAACTCCCGCCCGTTGACCAGCAGGTAGTCGCTCATCGCCGCCATGGCCAGCACATCGTCGGTCGGCTCCGCCGACCAGATGTGCCCGGGGTCGAAACAGATCAGGGTCCCGGGTGAACGCCGCCGCACCTCCACCAGCAGCCGGTGCAGCGCCGCCCCGCCGTCCGGATCCAGGAAGGAGGTGACGTGCACCGCCCGGGCCGCCGCCAGGTAGCCGGCGATCTCCGTGAAACGCTCCCGCACATGGGCGGCGATCCCCGTGTTGGCGCCGGTGTGGGTCAGCAGCGTGCGCTCCCCGGCGTCGTGCACGGACAGGCAGATCCCGCACAGCCGGTCCGGGTCCCCGGCCACCAAGCGCCGGTCGATGCCGAGGCCGTCGAGGACCGCCGACGGGCCCGACGCCCCCAGGGGGTCGCGGCCCGCGACGCCCACGTAGCCGAGTCGCAGCCCCCGCCCCAGACGGCTCAGGGCGTGGAGGGCGTTGAAGGCCGAGCCGCCCGGCTCCGGCGTCAGCGGCACCCCCTGGGCGCGCAGCCACTCCAGCCCGGCGTGAACGGCTCGCTCGTCGACCATGCGCTCGCCGCCGCTCTCCAGCGGACGCCGCAGCCCCATCCGCGCGCCGAGCCTGGCCAGCACCTGCCTGCCGTCCAGGGCGGACGCCCCGGTGATGAGGTCGAGATTGAGCGCCCCGACCCCGACGACGTCCACGCCCCGCCCTCCCCCCTGGCCGGCCCCTACCGGGCTCCTGGCCACGGCCCCGTCACGGGCCTCCTGTCCTCTTCCCCCGTCTCGGTGCGGAAGATGCGGAAGCCGCGCTTCTCGTAATTGGCCAGCGCGTGCGGACCGTCCAGGCTGCAGGTGTGCACCCACACCCGCTTCGTGGGGGCGCGGTCCGGCCAGCGCTCGGCCAGGTCCCAGGCGCGGGCGATCCCGACGGACAGCAGGTGCCCGCCGATCCGCCGACCGCGGAAGGCGGGCAGCAGCCCGAAGTACGCGATCTCGACCTGGCCGTCGTCCTGCGGGTCCAGCTCGATGTAGCCGGCCGGGGTGTCCCGGTCGTACGCCACCCAGGTCTCGACGCCCGGGCGCTCCAGGAAGGACCGCCATTGCTCGTACGACCACGGCAGGCGGTCCGTCCAGGCGCAGTCCGAGCCCACCGAGGTGTACAGGAAGCGGCTGAACTCCGGGCACGGCACCTCGGCCCGCGCGATGCGGACGCCCGCGGCCGCGGGGTCCGGCTCCAGGGAGGGCCGCAGGTCGGCATGGGAGGTCTGCTCCAGGGACCAGGTGGTCACGGTGACGCTAGTGCTCATGCGCCACATTGTGCGGCCCCGGGGGGTCGGCGGGTCGGCGGCTCGCTGCGGTGGGCGGTCGGGGTGCGGGGTGGCCGGGACAGGGAGTCCGACCGGGTCACTGCCGCAGGCGTGCCTCGCGGACGGCGGGGGCCGTCGAGTGGGGGAGGAGGTCCATGGGATGGGCGGGGCGTACGACCTCGACGTGGACTCCGTCGGCGAAGCGGTAGGGGCGGTGGTCGAGCACCCCGGCGAGGGTGCGGCGCAACCGGGACATCTCGGCGCGCACCGTCACGGTGCGGGACGGGTCGTCGAACAGGTCGCCGGCGAGTTCCGCGGCGCTGCGGCCGTCCCGGTGCAGGGCGAGCACGAAGAGGAGTTCGGCGTGGCGCGGGCTGAGCTCCTGCGACCAGCCGCCGGCCGCACCGGAGACGCTCACCGTCCAGGTACGGGGACGGCCGAGGTCCAGCACCACGTGCCCGGCCGCCGGCGCCTCCTCCGGCGGGCCGACCCGTACCAGCCAGCCGCCCGGCAGGGGCTCCAGGGTGCAGGTGCCCAGTGCGGGCACCCAGGTGCGTCCGGCGCTCGGGTTGGCGGGCAGCGTGATCCGCTCGACGGGCGGCATCCCGGTCACGGCCGCCGTCCAGCCGTTGGGGTCGACGACCGCCGCCCGGCCCGGCATCCGGGCCAGCAGCGGGGCGGCGACCGAGCGCAGCCGGTCCACGGCCGCCCAGTGCCGGCTGCGCAGTTCGGCCTCGGCGACCCTCGTCACGGCGGTCACCAGCGACAGCATCGTGGGGTGCATGGCGGCCGCGGGCCCGCTGACGTCCACCGCGCCCAGCAGCCGTCCGTCGCGCGGGTCGTGCAGCGGGGCGGCGGCGCACGTCCACTGGTGGTGCACCCGTACGAAGTGCTCGGCGGAGTGCACCTGCATGGGGCGACCGGTGACCAGGGCGGTGCCGATCGCGTTGGTGCCGACGGCCTCCTCCGACCACGACGCACCCTCCGCGAAGCCGAGCCGGTCCGCGCTCCTGCGCACGGCCAGGCTGCCGTCCCGCCAGAGCACCCGCCCCTCGGGGTCGGTCACCACCATGATGTGCCGGGCCTCGTCGGCGACCGAGACCAGCCCGTCGCGCAGTGCCGGCAGTACGTCGCCCAGCGGGGTGCGGCGCCGGCGCACCTCGATCTCGTCGGCGGTCAGCACGCCGGTCTGACTGCCGTTGTCGGGGTCGACACCGAGGTCGAGGGCACGTCGCCAGGAGTCCTGGATGATCGGCCTGGGCACCGTACCGCCCGGTCCGCCGCTCAAGGCGGCGTCCCGCATGCCGGCGAGCAGCCGCGCGGAACGGCGCGGTTCCCCCGCTGAATGGACCGACAACGACCGTGCGTCGATCGGAACCTGGCTCATGGTGCTCCCCGCGTCCGTGTGCGCCGCGCTGTACGCGCCCCGGCAGTGACAGCGACGGCTCGGTGCTGCCACACCACTGCATATGGTGCCGCCGAGCCGTTCCCCGCGATGGGATATCAGGCCAATACCTTGCAACCGTCTGCAACGGTTGCGAATATGCCTGCAGTTGACGGACAGTGACGGCGCATCACGCTACTCGTACGGAGCCCTGAATCCGTACGACGGTGAGGCGAGGCCGGGGGTGGTGCCGAGTCGGCGCGGCACCACCCTCCGTGCGGCGCGGCGGCGGAACGTTTCCCCGCGGGTCCCGTCCCTCCGTCGGGACCTCGGGCGGACCGCCGCCGCACCCGCCCCCCAACTCACACCGGCGGGCGCGCCCGCTCCACGATCGCCGCCAGATCCAGGCCGTTCGGCAGGGTGCCGAAGGTCGCCCCCCAGTCGCCGCCGAGCCGTGAGGCGCAGAAGGCGTCCGCGACCGCCGCCGGGGCGAACCGCACCAGCAGCGAGCCCTGCAGCACCAGCGCCATGCGCTCGACCACCCGGCGCGCCCGCGCCTCGATCCCCTCCAGATCGGCCAGTTCCGTCAGCAGCGAGGTGATCGCGCGGTCCAGCCGGTGGTCCGCGCCGCGCGCCAGGCCGATCTCGCCGAGGAAGGCGTTCAGCGCCTGCGGCTCCCGCTGCAGCACCCGCAGCACGTCCAGGGCCTGCACATTGCCCGAACCCTCCCACACCGAGTTCAGGGGCGACTCGCGGAACAGCCGCGGCAGCCCCGACTCCTCGACGTAGCCGTTGCCGCCCAGGCACTCCAGGGCCTCGGCCACCAGGGGCGGGCAGCGCTTGGTGATCCAGTACTTGGCGACCGCCACCGCCAGCCGCCGCAGGTGCCGCTCCTGCTCGTCGTCCGTGTCGTACGCGGCCGCCAGCCGCAACACGGTCGTCGTGGCCGCCTCCGACTCCAGCGCCAGATCCGCCAGGACGTTGCGCATCAGCGGCTTGTCGATCAGCAGCCCGCCGAACGCGCAGCGGTGCCCGGCGTGGTGCACCGCCTGTGCCACCGCCTGCCGCATCAGCGCGGCCGAACCGGTCGCGCAGTCCAGCCGGGTGGCCGCCACCATCTCGATGATGGTCGCGATCCCGCGCCCCTCCTCGCCGACCCGGCGCGCCCACGTACCGTCGAACTCCACCTCCGCCGAGGCGTTGGAGCGGTTGCCCAGCTTGTCCTTGAGCCGCTGGATCAGGAAGACGTTGCGCGAGCCGTCCGGCAGCACTCGCGGCAGCAGGAAGCAGGTCAGCCCGCCGGGGCCCTGCGCCAGGACGAGGAAGGCGTCCGACATCGGCGCGGAGCAGAACCACTTGTGCCCGGTGAGCAGGTATGTGCCCTCCTCCGCCAGCGGCTCCGCCCGTGTGGTGGCGGCCCGCACGTCCGAGCCGCCCTGCTTCTCGGTCATCCCCATGCCGAACAGCGCCCCGGGCTTGCCCCCGGGCGCCGCGAGCCGGGGGTCGTACACCCGCGACGCGAGCCGGGGCTCCCACTCCGCGGCCAGCTCCGGGTCGGCCCGCAGCGCCGGCACCGCCGCGTGCGTCATCGACACCGGGCAGCCGTGCCCGGCCTCGGCCTGCGACCACACGAGAAAGCCCGCCGCGCGCCGCAGGTGACCGCCGGGGCGCGACCAGGCGTCGGTCAGTCCGGAGGACACGGCCCGCCCCAGCAGCCGGTGCCAGGCGGGGTGGAACTCCACCTCGTCGATCCGGTGCCCGTACCGGTCGTGGGTGCGCAGCACCGGTGGGTGGGCGTCGGCGGCCTCCGCCCACCCCCGCGCCTGCGAGGAACCGGCGGCCCGGCCGATGTCGCCGAGCTCCCGGTGGACCTCCTCCCGAAGCTCGGGCGCCACATGCCGTGCCACCCCCTCCACCAGGGTGGTGTCGGCGGCGTACACGTCATACCCGACCAGGGGCGGAGCCTGGTTGGTCACGGTGTGTGTGGGAGGACTCATGGCAGTTACGGTAGGCGCGTGCAGGCAGCAGACGAAACACCCGAGCGGCCCCGGCGAGGCCGCCTCCACCGGGCGCAGGCCCTCTACCGGAACGTATCCAAGCGCAAGGTCGGCTGGCTGCTGCTCAAGGACACGGTCAACTCGTGCATGGAGTACCGCGTCACCGGACTCGCCGCCGAAGCGGCCTTCTTCGTGCTGCTCTCGCTGCCGCCGCTGCTGCTGAGCCTCGTCGGCGCCATCGGCTACGTCGACGAGGTCATCGGCACGGACACGATCGACAACATCCGCGGCAACATCCTCACGGCCGCCGCAACCGTCCTGTCCGACAAGGGCGTCGACCAGTTGCTGCGGCCCCTGGTCGACGACGTCTTCGGCGGCGGCCGGCCCGACGTGATCTCCATCGGCTTCCTCATCGCCCTGTGGTCCGGATCGCGCGCCCTCAACGTCTTCGTGGACACGATCACGATCATGTACGGGCTGGAGGGCAGGCGCG
This sequence comes from Actinacidiphila sp. bgisy167, assembly GCF_057707665.1. Taxonomy (NCBI): domain Bacteria; kingdom Bacillati; phylum Actinomycetota; class Actinomycetes; order Kitasatosporales; family Streptomycetaceae; genus Actinacidiphila; species Actinacidiphila sp. bgisy167. The sequence goes on from NZ_JBYIQP010000002.1 coordinate 18,777, forward strand.
GCATCATCAAGACGCGGCTGCTGGCCCTGCTGCTCTATGTCGTGGCCCTGGTGATCGGCGCGGTCGTCATGCCGCTGATGGTCATCGGGCCGGACGTGGTGGTGTCGCTGCTGCCGTGGAGCGAGGCCGTGATCCGGATACTGTACTGGCCGGTCGTCATCGTGCTGTCGATCGCGTTCCTCACCACGCTCTACCACGTCTCGGTACCGGTGCGGTCGCCCTGGTACGAGGACATGCCGGGAGCGGCCGTCGCCCTGCTGATCTGGGTCCTGGGCAGCTTCGTGCTCCGCATCTACCTCACCCAGACCGTCGAGGGCCCGACCATCTACGGGTCGCTGGCCGCGCCCGTCGCCGTACTGCTGTGGATCTTCGTGTCGGCCTTCGCGGTACTCGTGGGAGCCGCCGTCAACGCCGCCATCGACCGGGTGTGGCCGTCGATCGAGACGGCGGCCGCCCGCGAGGAGAACGCCCGGGCCAGGGTACGCGCCGCCGCAGACCTGGTCGCCGAGGCGGCCGCCCGCCGCGCCGCGTTCTACGCAGGTCCGGACGACGAGGTCGGCCCGGAGGACGCGCCGGCCGAATTCCCCGAACGCTGGGCGGGCTTCCTGCCACCGGAGGACGTACGGTCCCGGTTGCGCGGCCGCCGCCCCTCGGGCAAGGACGGCGGCAAGCAGCCGCGCGACTGAGGCGCTCCCGTCCGGCGGCCCTGGCCGGGCACGGCGGGGCGCGGAAGGCCCCGGGCGGCCACGGCCGTTCCTCGTCATAGCAAGGGCCGGACCGCGCCCGGATGCGGGCGGTGTCAGTGGCCGGTGCCATGCTGGAGCGGTGTACCGGGAAAGGGGCTCCTCCGTGCCCGGCGCCGTGCTGTGGACGCGGACAGCGGGCGCCAGGGCCGCCCGCGTGCTGCCCGACGGGTGCACCGACCTGATCTGGGGCGAGGACACCGGGCTCTTCGCGGCGGGCCCCGACACCGCCGCCCACCTGTCCGGCAGCCCGCCCGGCACGCGCTACGCGGGGCTGCGCTTCGCCCCCGGCGTCGGGCCCGACGTGCTCGGCGTGCCCGCGCACGAACTGCGCGACCGCCGGGTGGCGCTGGACGCGCTGTGGCCCGGCGCCGAGGCGCGCCGGCTCACCGAGCGCGTCGCCGCGGCCGCCGACCCCGGCGCCGCCCTGGAGTCGCTGCTCCTGGCGCGCGGCGTCCGCCACGTGGCGGACGCGTGGGGACCGGCGATCGCCGCGAGCCTGGCGGCCGGCGCCCGCGTGGCCGCGGTCGCCGAGGACGCCGGGCTCAGCGCGCGCCAGCTCCACCGCCGCTGCCTGGACGCCTTCGGCTACGGCCCGAAGACCCTCGCCCGCATCCTGCGCCTCCAGCGCGCACTGGGCCTGGCTCGCCAGGGCCACACCTTCGCCGACGTCGCGGCCCGCGCCGGCTACGCCGACCAGGCCCATCTCGCCCGGGACGTCCGCGCCCTCGCAGGCCTCCCGCTCGGTGGACTGCTGTAGGTGCACGGCCCGGCCGTCCGCCGGACACACCTCCACCGGGCCGCACGCTTCGGGGGGTGGCGAGGGTCCGGGAGCCCAGGTCGTGCACCGGTCATGACAGCCGTGCGAAGAGGTCCACCGGGTTCCCGTCCGGGTCGAGGACCGTGGCGTACCGCATTCCCCAGGGCGCGTCGAAGGGTTTCAGGTGCCCTGTGTATCCGGCCTCGGTCAGGTCGGCGAAGACCGCGTCCACCTCGGTCGGACCGTCGCACGCGAAGGCCAGCGCCATCCGGTGGCCACCCCGCGGCGGCGTCCACGAGGAATCGAAGGACAGGACCGTCTCCTCGGTGTCCCACGCCAGCCGCAGTCCTCCGGGCAGTGCCGCCTCCACGTGCGGTTCGGCGTCCGCCGCGGCGGGGATCTCCAGCCCCAGCCGGCGGTAGAAGGCCAGGGAGGCGGCCATGTCGGACACCACGATTTCGACGACGTCGATACGAAGAGTCATGCCGCAACGCTAGGGCCGGGCAGCCCGGGACGGCTTGAACGAATCGGACGCGCGGCGACGTTCCCGCTCCTGGACAGGGGCGTGCCGTCGGCCGCGTGCAGCCGGCGACTCGGTGGACGCCACAGCGGCCGCCCGGCACTCCGCGAGGTGACCGCTCCACGCACCCTGGCCCGGTTCGGCCGTACAGCAGCCACCGGTCCGCTGCACCGCGGCGCGACGCTCCACGACGTCCAGGCCGTGTTCGGGCCGCCGCGGGACATCGGTCGAGTCGGCAGGCGGCGCCCTTGGCCCCATCTGTTCTCCTCCGCAGACGCCGAGTTCTGTGTCCGCCGCTGCCGTCGCGTCACGCTGATCAGCGCGCAGATCCGGCGAGACGCCATAGAGCTCTATGTCCCGGGAACGAGGGCACTGGCCCACGTCCGCGGGGCCGCTCACGCGTGCCCGGGGCACCGCGGAACTCGCGTCGTCCGGTCGCCGCCTCAGCCCTGTGACTCTCAACCGACCACCTGGCCGGCTGGCCCTGCGGGTCGAGACGACAGGCGTCACCTCACCCTGACCTTCCGGGCTGAGGCCGGCTCCCAGCCCCTGCCGCAGAACGCCGGGCACTGGATCAGCGCCCACGAGTGCACGCCCCCGGCAAGCGGCGCTCGGGATGACGGCTCCGGCGCGTGAGAGAACCGGTCCCGGTGGATCGCCCGACGGCGTGGCGTTCCGAGGGTGTGACAACGGGACCGGCACTTCAGGGGCGCGCCCCCGACCCGACTGTTGGCGGCCGACCTGGACATGGGGATCGGCGTGCCCGACCGCAACGACGCGGGGCTCGACACGAGGCATGCCGAACCCGCGCCCCACCGCGGAACCCGATGTCCCGCGTCACCGACGCCTCCTCGGGTGGATGACCGGTGACGGGACGGCGAACGCTCGAAGCCGCCGACGGGGCGGGCGTCACGGTTGGGCAACACCCGGCTCGAGGCGGCAGCCGCACGCACCGGTGTGCGCATCATGAGACGCGGGTGGGGCCGTCAAGGGGGTGGAGCGGTGGAGTTCTCGGTGGAGCGGACGCTCGTGAGACGAGGCCGGCGATGGGTGACCGGAGGCCTGGCGACGGTCGGGGTGGCAGTGGTGTGGCTGCTCGCCTCGCGCAGTGCGACGGGCCCCCTGGTGCTGGGCTTCCTGGGGGGGGCTCGCGGCCTGGGCCGGGGCGAAGGACCTGCGCAAGGCGCGGCGGCCGTTCCGGCTGCGGATCGACGCGTTCGGCATCACGCTGCACGACGCGGAGCTCGCATGGGAGCAGATCGACGCGGTCTCCCTCTGGCACGTCCCCAACAGAGGGGACAGCGAGACCACCTCGCCGCCCAAGCCGCGACTCATGCTGTGGCCGGCGCCGGGTGTGGCCTTCCCCCGCAAGCCCGACCGTACCCTCGGCGACCGGCGGCGTTACACGCTCGTCCACTGCGAGGACCTGGACCAGAGCGTTCGCGAACTGACGGCTGTGCTCGCCGAGCACGGCGGCGCCGCCTTCGAGACGGCGCCGCGTTCGGTGCGCCCGCCGGTCCCGGTGACCGTTTCGGGGCCGGAATCGCGCGTGCTCGGGGAGGAACGGCAGTTCGTGGACGGGCGGCGGGCGGGCACCTGGACCTTGGTCTGGGCGGCGATCGCCGTCGTCCACAGCTACTCGTTCTGGGAACTCGTCCACGGCCGCGTCGTCGGCCCCGCGGCCTTCGCCGCCGTCGCGCCGCCCGGCGCGATCTGCTGCTGGTGCCTCGCGGGCCGTTCGTACGGGCGCTGGCGCAAACCGCTGCGCCTGCGCGTCGGGCCGGAGGGGATCGGCATGCGCCAGGCGGGCAATGACGAGTCGTTCTTCGCATGGAGGGACATCGCGGCCGTCACGGTCCACCGCTCGCCGACCTCGGGCGAAACCGGTTTGTGGCTGGTGGTGTGGCCGCTGCCGGGCAGCCGTCCGGACGACGACCCCTCATACCTGATCGACGGTCACAAGGCCTTCTCCTTGGTGCGGCTGGACCGGCTGCCCGGTGGCGCGGAGACCGTCTTGCCGGTGGTGCGGCAGTACGCGGGGGAGCGCTACAGCGAGACGGCGTGAGCCCGCCGGAAAAACCGTTGCGGGGTCCTCCGGCGTACCGGCTAGGGTGTTTCCGTCAGACCACGAGCGAATTGGGAGGTGTGGACGATGACTGTCGCCGCGATGGGCGCTGCCCGCATTCAGAAGATCATCGACATCACCTCAGCGGTCGCCGGCTGACCCGGCCCGTCGCCAAGCATCCGACGGCACAGCACCACGCGACCGCCCTCCCGAAGGGCTCTCCTCCGTTGACCAACGGATCCGTCCCGCAGCCGTTCACCGCGCTCACCGCCTACGGCTGGGACTCGGCACACGACATCGACTTCGCCGTCCACGCGGAGCGGGGACTCACACCCGGCCGCATCGTCCGGGTCGACCGCGGGCTGTGCGACGTCGTCCTCCCCGACGGCGAGCACGGTCTGAAGGCCGTACGCGCCGACACCGAAGACGTCTTCACCCGCGATCCCCTGCGGATCGCCTGCACCGGCGACTGGGTCGCCGTCGACGAGGCCCCGGCCGGCGGCCCCGCGGTACGCGCGCTGCTGCCGCGCCGCACCACCTTCGTCCGCTCCACCTCCTCCAAGCGCTCGGAGGGACAGGTCCTCGCGGCCAACGTCGATCTGGCGGTCATCGCCGTGTCGATCGCCGCGGAACTCGACCTCGGGCGCCTCGAACGCTTCGTGTCCCTGGCGTGGACCAGTGGTGCGCAGCCGCTGGTCGTCCTCACCAAGGCCGACCTCGTCGACGATCCCGCTCCTCTGGCGGACGACGCCCGCGGCGCGGCGCCCGGCGTGGAGGTCCTCGTCGTCAGCGCCGCCACCGGCGAGGGGGTGCCGGAGGTGGCGCAGGCGCTGGGCGGCATCACGTCCGTGCTGCTCGGGCAGTCGGGGGCGGGCAAGTCCACGCTCACCAACGCACTTCTGGGCCGCGAGGTCCAGGAGGTGCAGGCCATCCGAGACAGCGACGGCAAGGGCCGGCACACCACGACCACGCGCGACCTGCTGCCGCTGCCCGGCGGCGGGGTGATCATCGACACCCCTGGGCTGCGCGGGGTCGGACTGTGGGACGCCGACGCCGGTCTCACCCAGACCTTCTCCGACATCGAGGCACTGGCCGGCGCATGCCGCTTCCACGACTGCTCGCACGACTCCGAGCCCGGGTGCGCGGTCCTCGCCGCCCTGGAGGACGGCACGCTGACCCACCGCCGGCTGGACAGCTACCGCAAGCTGCTCCGTGAGAACGCGTGGATCGCCTCCCGCACCGACGCGCGGCTGCGCGCCGAGATCCGGCGCGAGTGGAAGACGCGCTCCGCCGCGGGGCGCGAGATGTACGAGCGCAAGCGCGGCGGCGGTCACCGCAAGGTGTACTGACCGGACCCGGCCCGGCCCCCTCGCAGGGTGCCGGGCCGGCGGTCATCCGGGTCCGTTGTGGCGCTCGCCGCCACGGCGCAGGGTCAGCGGGCTGCCCTCGTGCCAGAAGGTGTAGACGATGCTGCCGAGGCCGAGCGCGACGATGACGACGCCGAGGACGATCGAATAGACCATGGCTCCTCCAGCCCGTTCGAGGCGCGTTTCACCGCGCCTTCACCTTCGATGTTCGAACGTGACCTTCCCTCGGCCGTGCCCTCTCACACGCCTGGTGGAACAACTCGCATGTACGTGCGCCGAGTTGTCCGTATGTGCGGCGCGCGCCGACTCGGGGCGCCCCTCGGCGGCGGCGTACCCGGCGTACCCGTACGGCAGTGCTGCTCAGGGCCCTGTCCTGGCAGGGTGTCCCTGCTGGATCGTCCGACGTGCGGCCCGAGGAGGGGCTCGTACGTCGGACCGTTCGTGTGCCCGAACCCTGTTCCGACGCGCAGCCGCCGGTGGACACTGGGGGCATGAGCCAGCAGGGGGAGACGGGCCGCCGCCAGGAGGACGAGTGGTGGCGGCAGTTGTACGGGCAGCCGGACTCCGTCGGCCGGGAGGTCGGCGACACGCTCGACGACCGCTACAGCTCGGCGCTCTCCGCCCTCGGCGAAGGGGGCGACAGCGAAGCTGCCGACGGCGAAGTGACGGAGGCCGAGGGGTCGGACGGCCGCGACGCGGTGCCGCGGCAGGCCGACCCGTGGCCGACGGATCGGACGGCGGCCCCGGGCGGCCCATCCCGCGGCGGCCCCGGCGGCACCGACACGGACGACGCGGGCTCGCCCGACACTCTGCGGCTGCGTCGCCCGGTCCCGCCGCCGGGAACCGTCCCACCCGCCGCGCGCCCCTGGCAGCACCAGGGCCCGCCCCACCCGCGGACAGCGGCCGAACAGGCCCCGCAACCGCCCGCGCTGCCCCCGGGCTGGGTCCCGGCCGCAGGGTCCGCCGCGGATCCCCGGAGGCCCGCGGCACCCCCTGGCCCTCCAAAACCCCCAGGACCCCTGCCGCCAGAGATCCCCGCCGCCGCGTCCGCCCCGGCAGCCGGGCCTGATCAGGCCCGCCCCGAGGCGCCCTACCTCGGCGACGGCTCGGCCACATACGACCCCGAGCCCACGGCCTGGCCTGAGGCGCACCCGGACGCACTCGACGACCTCGTCCCGGACACCGAACTCGACGGCGCCCGCTACGGACTGCTGACACTTCGTACGGCCTCGGTGCGCGGCGCCACCGCCCGCCTGCGGGGCGAGCCGCGCCGCGACGCCGTGCTGACCGCACGCTTCGGCGACGGCGACGACGCTCTCCTGCTGGTCGCCGTCGCCACCGGGCCGCGCGACTCGGCCACCGCCCACCGCGCCGCCCACGACGTCTGCAGGTGGATGGCGGCAGCGGTGGGCCGCAGCCGGGCCCGGCTCGGCGAGGACATCCGCTCCTCTCGCCGGGGCTCCCTGAAGTCCGGGCTGCACCGGCTCACCGACCGCTGCCGCGGACGGCTGCGGGCCCGCGGACAGGAACTGGGTCTGGACCCGGCCGAGTACACCGCCACCCTGCGCTGCCTCCTCCTGCCCGCCGACCCCGACTGCCGCATCCGGCTCTTCTTCGGGACTGGCGACGGCGGGCTCTACCGCATCCGCGGCGGGGAGTGGCAGGACCTCGACCCCTGGCAACCGGAGGACCCCGAGTCGGGAGACGGCCCTGCCGTACGCTTCCGCTTCCGCGCCACAGTGGCCCGCCCCGGCGACACCCTGCTGCTGTGCAGCGGCGGCCTGGCCGGGCCGCTGCGCGGCGAGCCCGCCCTCGCCGCCCACCTGACGCAGCGGTGGGGCGCCGCCGAGCCCCCGGGCCTTGAGGCCTTCCTCGGCGACACCCGGACCAGGGTCGAGGGCTACGACGGCGACCGCACGGCGGTCGCCGTCTGGGACGACTGACGCGGCCCGGGAGTCAACCGCAGCGTCAGGATCTGGAACGGGCGCAGCGTGACGGCCACCGCGCGGCCCTCGCGTGCGGCTTCCTCCAGCGGGCGCTCCAGCAGGTCGGTGACCCGGGCGCCGGCGAGCGGGAATTCCGTGGTGAGCGTGCCCGAGGCGCGGTCGCCCCGCGACTCGTACAGGCGCACCACCACGTCGCCGGAGCGGTCGTCGGCGAGCTTGACCGACTCCACGGTGACGGCCGGGTGCGAGACCCGCAGCAGCGGTTGCCGCGACGCCAGTGACCGCGCCTGCCGCAGCGGCAGGTTGAGGGCGAGCCCCTCCGCGACCGCGTCGCCCACCGTCGCGCCGGGCAGCAGGGCGTAGCGGAAGCGGTGGGCGCCCTGGTCGGTGTGCGGATCGGGGCTGTGCGGAGCGCGCAGCAGGGTGAGCCGGACGGTGGTGTCGGTGCCGGAGCGTCCCGCGTCGTGGCCGTACGTGGAGTCGTTGAGCAGCGCGACCCCGTAGCCGGGCTCGCCGACGTGCAGCCAGCGGTGGGCGCAGATCTCGAACCGGGCCGCGTCCCAGCCGGTGTTGGCGTGGGTGGGGCGGTGCACATGCCCGAACTGGATCTCGGCGGTGGAGCGCTCGGCGAGCACGTCCAGCGGGAAGGACGCCTTCAGCACCTTCTCCGACTCGTGCCAGTCGACCTCCGTCAGCACGTCCAGACGGCGGCTGCCGGCGGTCAGCCGCAGCTCCTGTACGATCCGGCTGCCGCCGAAGGTGCGCACGATCCGGACGGCGGCCCGCAGCGGCCCCTCCTCCACCAGCTCCACGGACTCCGCCGAGGTAAGGTCGGTGTGCTTGCGCCGGTAGTGGCAGTCGATGTCCCAGGCGTCCCACCGGGTGGGGTGGTCGGGGTGCAACTGCAGCAGGTTGCCCCGCGCCCCCCGAGCCAGCACCTCCCGGCCGGCGCTCAGGTCCCGGACCGAGGCCAGCAGACCGTCGCGGTCGACGGCGACCCGAAGCAGGCCGTTGCCGAGCACGAGACAGCCGTCCTCGCGCATCGCGCCCACCGGCTCCACGGCGGTGTCCGCCCCTCCCTCGACGGCCGCGCAGCCCAGCGCCGGCACACTGACGGCCACCGCCGCCCGGCCGTCGCCCAGAAGCTGCGCGTCGCCGCCCTGCGGCAGGGCGCCCGCCGCGGCGGCGTCCAGCTCGACCACCTCCTGCCGCGCGTACGGCGAGGCGTTGAGCACGAAGGGAGAACCCTGACCACCGCCGGCGCCCAGTGCCCGCACCGCCGCCGCGACAAGCTCCTCCAGTTCCTCCCGCACCTGCGCGTAGGTGTCGCGTGCCTCGCGGTGCACCCAGGCGATGGAACTGCCCGGCAGGATGTCGTGGAACTGGTGCAGCAGCACCGTCTTCCAGATCCGGTCCAGCTCCTCGTACGGATAGGCGTACGAGGACGAGCCGTCCAGCGCGGCCGTCGCGCACCACAACTCGGCCTCGCGCAGCAGGTGCTCACTGCGCCGGTTGCCCTGCTTGGTCTTGGCCTGCGTGGTGTACGTCGCCCGGTGCAGCTCCAGGTAGAGCTCACCGGACCACACCGGGGCCCGTTCGCCGTACTCGGTCTCTGCGGCCGTGAAGAAGGCGGCCGGCTTCTCGATGTCCACCCGGGGCGCACCCTCCAGACTGCGCAGTCGGCGCGCCTTCTCCAGCATCTCCCGGGTCGGACCGCCGCCGCCGTCGCCCCAGCCGAACGGCACCAGGGAGCGGGTGGCGCGCCCCTTCTCGGCGAAGTTGCGCACCGCGTGGGCCAGTTCGCGGCCGGAGAGCTGCGAGTTGTAGGTGTCGACGGGCGGGAAGTGCGTGAACACGCGCGTGCCGTCGATGCCCTCCCACCAGAACGTGTGGTGCGGCATCTTGTTGGACTGGTTCCAGGACAGCTTCTGGGTGAGGAACCAGCGGACCCCCGCGAGCTTCGCCAGCTGCGGGAAGGCCGCGGTGTAGCCGAAGGAGTCCGGCAGCCAGATCTCCTCCGTCTCCACCCCCAGCTCGTCGAGGAAGAAGCGCTTGCCGTGGACGAGCTGGCGGGCCAGCGCCTCGCCGCCGGGCATGTTGGCGTCGGACTCCACCCACATGGAGCCGACGGGCGCCCAGTTACCCGTCCTGACGGCCTGCTGGATGCGCTGCCAGACCACCGGCTGGTGCTCCTTGACCCAGGCGTACTGCTGGGCCTGCGAGCAGGAGAAGACCAGCTCGGGGTAGTCGCGGGCGAGCGCCGTGACGTTCGCGAAGGTGCGGGACGCCTTGCGGACGGTCTCCCGCAGTGGCCACAGCCACGCCGAGTCGATGTGGGCGTGGCCGGTCGCCGAGACGCGGTGCGCGCTGGCGTGCGCCGGCCGGGACAGCACTTCGGCCAGGGCGCGACGGGCGTCCGCGGCGGTGCCGTGAACGTCGTGCAGGTCGAGCGCGTCCAGGGCGTCCTCCAGCGCCCGCAGGATCTCGTGGCGGCGCGGATCGTGGAACTCCAGCTCGTGCATCAGGCCCTCGAGGACCTCCACGTCCAGCTCCAGGTGCCAGACCTCCTCGTCCAGGACGGCCAATTCGGCGGTGTCGAAGCGGTAGAGCGGGGCGGACCCGGCCGTCAGCACGTCGCCCAGCGGTGTCGGCCGCCAGTCCCGCAGCACGGCGGGGTTGGCCGCGGCCTCCAGCAGCAGGCTCACCCGCTCGCCCCCGGCGGCCGGACGAGCCACCGGCACGTGGCGGTTGAGCGGATGGACGCCCTTGACCGGTACGCCCTCGGCGTCGTACACCATGCCCTCGGCCACGAACCCCGGGCCGTTCTCGCCGAACCCCGGGTCGATCACGGCCTCGACCCGGCGGCCCGCCCAAGCCGCCGGCACCGTGCCCTCCAGCCGGAACCAGCTGGTCGACCACGGCGGCCCCCAGGGGGTGCCCACGGAGAACGGCTCGAACTCTCCGTCCGACCACGCCTTCAGCGCCTCGGCGACCGGCAGGGGATCTTCCCGCCGGTCCTCCACATGCCACGCCGACATGACCAGGGGCACCCGGTCGGCGTAGCGGGCGGGCCGGACGAACTGGTCCATGGCCCTGGTCAGACGGCCCTCGACCAGCAGTCGGTCGTCGTGCATCTCAGCTCCTCGCGTCGGCTCACCGGATGGATTCCCCGTCAATGCGGCGGTGTCCCGTAACGCCCGGAAGGCGGACGGGGTTTTCGGGGCATGAGAAACATCGCGCGTCCCCGCGGACTCTCCCGGCGCAGATTCCTCGGTACCGCAGCCCGGCTCGCCCCTCTCGCCGCCGTCCCCTCTCTGTCCCTGCCCGGCACCGCGGCGGCCTCCGCCGACCCGTACGCGGCACTCGCCCGCGCGTCCGTCGCCGAGTTCCGCACCGCATGGGACGCCTACCGCAGACTCGCCTGGGGACGCGACGAGTTGCGGCCGCTGACCGGCACCGGTTCGGACTTCTTCATCCCCGGCAGCACCCTCGGCCTGACGATCGTCGAGGCGCTGGACACCCTCTACCTGATGGAACTGGACGAGGAGCTGGACGCTGCCGTCCGGTGGGTGCGCGACGACCTCGTGCTCGAACAGGACGCTCCCGTGCAGGTCTTCGAGGCGATCATCCGCCTGGTCGGCGGACTCCTGTCGGGGCACCTCGCCACCAAGGACCCGGTGCTGCTCGACCGCGCCCGCGAACTGGCGGACCGGCTGCTCCCAGCTTTCACGCGGTCGCCCACCGGGGCCCCCTACCGCTATGTGAACCTGTCCACCGGAGCGGTCTCCGGCAAGGAGAACCACCTCGCGGAGATCGGCACCTGCATCACCGAGTTCGGCGAGCTGTCCCGGCTCACCGGGAACCGGAAGTACTACAACGCGGCGAAGCGGGCCCTGCTCGCCGTCTACGACCACCGCTCGCGGCTGAACCTGCTCGGCACCAGCATGAACGTCGAGACGGGCGCGTGGACCGGCACCACCGCCACCCTCGACCCGCCCGTCGACTCCTTCTACGAGTACCTCTGGGACGGCTGGGAGCTGTACGGCGACAAGGACCTGCGCACCTGGTACACCACGCTCACCGCGGGTGTGCTCAGGCACCTTTCCGAGCGCCGCTCGGGACGGCTCTGGTTCCGTCAGGCGGACATGCGCACGGGCGCCGCCACCGGGCACGCACAGTCCGAACTGACCTCCTTCTACGCCGGACTGCTCGCCCAGAGCGGACACATCGCCGAGGGCGAGGCTTACCACAACAGCTGGACCGCCGTCCTGCGCTCCTTCCGTCTGCCGCCCGAGAGCCTGGACTACCGCGGCATGCGCGCCCTGGATCCCTCCTATCCGCTGCGCCCGGAGTACGTGGACTCCTGCTTCTTCCTGTGGCTGGTCACGGGCAAGGAGATCTACCGGCAGCGGGCCGCCGAGATGTTCCGGCGGCAGAGGCGGTACTGCAAGGTGGCCAACGGTTACACCGTCGTCCGGGACGTGACCGCCCGTCCCATGAAGCTGGGCGACCTGACCCCGGGCTACTGGTTCAGCGAGAACGCGAAGTACTACTACCTGCTGTTCGCTCGAGCGCGCCGCTTCGACTACCGCTCCAACTACCTCACCACCGAGGGCAACGTCCTGCGGGGCCTGCTCTGACCGGCGCCCGCTCCACGAGGGGAGGTCAGCCGTCCGAGGCGACGGCGACCTCTGCCTCATGGCGCACGGGGAAGTTGACCGAGCCGGCGATGAAGCACAGCCGGTGGGCTTCGGAGTGCAGTTCGACAGCGGCGTCCACCATGGTGGCGGAGGACACCTCCACCCGAGGCCGCAGCAGGACACCCGTGAAGTGCCCGCCGCCGTCGCCGGTCTCCTCCATAGTTCCCTCCGCCCGGTCGGTGTAGCCGGTGACCACCACGCCTGCGGCGGTGCACACGTGCAGATACGACAGCATGTGGCACTGCGACAGCGCGGCGAGCAGCAGCTGCTCGGGATTCCACCGGGCCCGGTCGCCGCGGAAGGCGGGGTCGGAGCTGCCGGGTATCGGGGGAACGGGCAGGCCGGGAGCGGTGAGCTCGTGCTCCCGCCCGTAAGCGCGATACGCACTGGTGCCCGAGCCCCGGTTCCCCGTCCAGACGACTTCGGTGGTGTAGGTGTGGCGCTTGCTGATGTCCGGCACGGTCAACCCTCCTTGTTCGTCTCGTCCCGCTCATGGGCGGCACAGGTGTCCCTGACGTGCTCACGGGCGGCCGCGTGAGCCTCGTCGGCGCGGCCGGCGGCGATCGCCGCCAGCAGCCGGCGGTGCTGCGCGGCGATGTGGCCGCGGCGCTCCGGCGCAGCCGGCGACCGCCGTGTGGAGATATGGATCTGGTCCCACAGCCGCTCGAGCGACCCGGCGGCCACCGGGTTCGCCGAGAGTGTGGCGATCCGGGTGTGGAAGCACCGGTTGTGCCGGGCGGCGTCGACCGGCCGGCCGTCGTCCGCGGCCTCCTCCGCGTCCGCCACGAGTCGCTCCAGGGCGGTCAGTTCGGCGGGCGCTATCTCACCACGCCGCTGCCGCTCGGCGGCCAGCTCCGCCGTCAGCCCCTCCAACGCGCCCCGCACCTCGTACGCGTGCCGCAGCGCCTGCGGCCCCAGGTCGACGACGCTCACCCCGCGCCCCGTGGCCCGCACCAGCCCGTCGGAGACCAGCGCCCGCAACGCCTCGCGCACCGGGGTGCGGCTCATGGCCAGCACCGCCGCGGCCTCGAGCTCGGTCAGGCGCTGGCCGGGGGCGTACACCCCCTCAAGGATCATTTCCCGTAGCCGCGAGTGCGCGGCGTCTGTCTGCTGCACCCCAGCAGTGTATCCATTGCATGCAGTGCATGCAATGGAGGGACGGGACGATCCGTCGTCAGTACATGACTGAGCGTGGCTGCGACGGGGCATGCATTGCGCGTCGATGTTCGACCCCGAAAGGGCGTCAGCGGCCGGAGCGGAGCCGATGGAACGTCAGCCTGTCCAGTCCTCACGGCACTCACAGCCTTCGAAGACAGTCCAGCCGGTTCAGCCGGTCCAGCCAGCCCACCCCGTTCACCCCGCCCTGCCTGTCCCGCCTGCTCCACGTGTCCCACGTGACGGCCCGGAGACCGAAGGGCCCGACGGGGTTCGCCGACTGCACCGCCCCCTTCGGCCCGCCGATCTGCCGGCCGTCGGCGACGTCCGCAGGATGCTGCGCGAGGCGTTACGGCGCTGGGGCGTACCCGCCCTGGCCGGTACCGCCGAACTCCTCACCACCGAACTCGTCACCAACGCCCTGTGCCACACCGACCGCGGCGCCGTTCTCACCGTGACGTTGCAGTCCGGCAGCGGCAGCCGACTCACGGTCGAGGTGCGCGACTTCACGACCCGCCACCCTCGGCTGCGCGCCCCCTCCGAGCGCCGCACCTCCGGGCGCGGACTGCAGCTCGTCCAGTCGCTCGCCGACGCCTGGGGAGTCCGCCCCGACGGCGACGGCACAGGGAAGATCGTCTGGTTCGCACTCGACGCCGGGGTCGCTTGAACCGCCGGCGAACGGCCGCCGCACCACCTTCCCGCGGCCGCGCGCCACGACCGGCCGCCGCTCCAAGGGAGGACACGGCCGTCCCCCCAAGGGCACGGCCGTCGAGCCGCCATACCGAGTGTCCCGCGAGGCGCCGACACCCCGGCCGGGAATCCGGACCGGGGCACGTGCTGTCAGCCGTACTGGCGCTCCAGGTCGGCGAGCTTGCGCTCCAGTGAGTCCAGCTTGGGGAGAGCCGTGGTGTCGTCCTCGGCGGTGAGGTCGATGGTCGCGCGGGTCTCCTCACGCACGGGCGACAGGGCGGGACGGGATCGCCGCGGCAGTCCCGCCTTGTCCGCTTCTATGGCGGGCTCCGCGCCGGCCTGGCTACCGGCCGCTGCCGAGGAGGGGAGTTCGTACTTGCTGCCGCCGCGGTTCCAGATGCGGTGCTGCCGGTTGATCGCCTTGATGCGGGCGCGCTCCAGGCGCTCGTGCTCGCGGCGGCGCAGGCCCTCCTGCTCCTTGCGGGCGCGGTCCTCGCGGACCTCCTCGACGGCTTCGTCCAGAGTGCGGACGCCCTCGAGGAGCATCAGCGACCAGGCGCCGTACGTCTCGCGGGGCGCACGCAGCCAGCGGACCATGCGGATCTGCGGGAGCGGCCGCGGGATCAACCCCTGCTCGCGCAGGGCTGCCCGGCGGGTCTGCTTGAGGGCGCGGTCGAAGAGCACGGCCGCGGACAGCGACATGCCCGCGAAGAACTCCGGGGCGCCGGCGTGGCCGCCTCCCCGGGGCGCGTGCACCCAGTTGAACCAGGCCGCCGCGCCGGCGAACAGCCACACCAGCAGCCGCGAGCCCAGCGCCGCGTCACCGTGGCTGGCCTCGCGGACGGCGAGGACCGAGCAGAACATGGCGGCGCCGTCCAGCCCGAAGGGCACCAGGTACTCCCAGCCGCCGGACAGGCCGAGGTTCTGCCGGCCGAAGCCGACCAGGCCGTGGAAGGAGAGCGCCGCTGCGACCGAGGCGCACCCGAAGAGCAGGACGTAGGAGGCCGTGCCGTAGACGGCCTCCTTCTTGCGGCGCCGTTCTTCCGCGCGCTCCCAGGAATCGGCCTGGCCCGCGTCCGCCTTGCGGGCCTTGCGGTTGTGCAGGAGCACCGCCGCGGCGGCGAGGACCAGCAGACCCGCGGCGCCCGGGAGCGCCCAGTCCAGCGTTATGTCCGTAAGTCTCATCGTGTGATTCCTTGCGTCGCGGTACCGTCGCGCTCGGGCCGCGAAACGGCGTCAGCGCGCCATATTGGCGAAGGCGTGGCGGGTGTGACGCGGTTTCAGGTCAAGACGACTCAAAAGAGGTTCGGCGTGGTGGTGAGATCACCGAAATGCTCGAACCGGTCCTCGGGTATGGAACATGTGAGCGGGACGCGTGCCGCGGCCAGACCTACCGCGGCCCGAGACACGGCCGGTCCCGGACGATGGGGAGGCCGGGCCGTCCCCCGGGCGCGCGAGGCCGGTCGCTCAGCGTGTTGCAATAGAGGGCGGCGTAGCCACCCCCGGGTAGTGCGCCGGCGCACACGACTGCCCCAAGGAGGCCCTGTGGACCACGCCCCTCGCGCCCCGCGGCGCCCCGCGGCGCCCGGGTCGCCCCCTGGCGGCGACGAGCGGGTCCGGGGCGCCCACCCGCACGCCGAGCCCGGTGCCGAGAGCGACCCGGACCGCGCCGGAGGATTCCCCCGGCCGCGCCGGCTGCCCGAGCGGCAGACCGTACGCGACCAGGTGCTGGGCGCTCTGCGCGGCGCCCTGCTCAGTGGCGAGCTGTGCCCCGGGGCCGTGTACTCCGCGCCCGCGCTGGCCGAGCGCTTCGGGGTCTCGGCCACCCCGGTGCGCGAGGCGATGCAACTGCTGGCCCGTGAGGGCGCGGTGGAGGCCATGCCGAACAAGGGTTTCAGGGTGGCCGAGCGCAGCAGCCGGGACATGGCCGAGCTCGCCGAGGTGCGCGCGCTGCTGGAGGTCCCCGTCGTCCTGCGCATGGCGCGCACCCTCCCGGCGGCCCGCTGGGAGCAGCTGCGCCCGCTCGCCGACGCCACGGTGGCCGCCGCGGCCCAGGGCGACCGCGCCGTCTACGCAGAGTCGGACCGGGCCTTCCACCGCGCCCTGCTGGAGCTCTCCGGCAACCGGCAGCTCGTCGCCGTGGCGGACGAGCTGCACCGCAGGGCGCAGTGGCCGGTCACCGAGGACCACGGGTGCGCCCGACCCGGCGCGGCTCCCGCGCGCGGCACCAGCGCCCGCCTGGTCACCGACGCCACACAGCACGCGGCGCTGCTGGAGGCACTGGCCGGCGGGGACCTCGCGGCCGTCGAGTCACTGGTGCGCGGGCACGTCTGCGGGACGTGAGGCTCAGCCCGCGTCCACCTCCAGCTCCTCGGCCAGCCACACGGGCACCCCGCCCAGCGTCCGGACCAGGCGCGCCGCCTCCGCGCGCAGCCGCTCGGCCTCGGGATCCGAGGTGACCCCGGCCAGCGCCGCCAGGGCGGGCGCGACACCGACCGCGTAGCCGAGCTCCACCCGGATCCGCAGCGACTCGGCGAAGCCGTGGCGCGCCTCGGCGACATCCCCGTCGCGGGCCGCGAGCCCGGCCAGATGCCGCCAGGTGTACGAGGTCAGCAGCAGGTCGCCGTGGGCCACCGCACCCGCGTGCGCCCGCCGGTAGGCGGCACGCGCCGCGGCCGAGTCCTCGCCCAGGTTCTCCGCGACCAGCCCGCGCCGGAAGTCCAGCAGCGGCCGCCCCGCCGCACCGGGAGGCAGCAGCGCGGCGCTGCGCATCAGGGCGGCCCGCGCCTCGTCGGCCCGGTCGCGGAGGCCGAAGAGCGTCGCCAGATACGCCAGGTTGCCGCGTTCGCAGGCGGCCTCGCCGCGCTCGTCGTCCGTACGGGCCAGTGCCTCCGCCGTGCGCAGGGCGTCCTCGGCCTCCGCCCAGCCGTCCAGGGTGTACATGCAGCGCTCGATCAGCAACGCCGCCCGCCGTGTCGCCGCCCCGGGCAAGCGCTCCGCGTGCGGTGCGAGCAGCTGCGCGGCCTCCGTCCAGCACCCGCGGCCCCGCAGCCGCGAGACGTCGGGCGGCGTACCGCCACCCGCCGCGTTCGGTCCCACTTCTGCGTCCGACATGGCGATGTCCGCCACTTGCCCTCCCCGAAGCGCGCCATTGAGCCGGTTGCCGGAAGTCCAGCACGACACCGGGTGCCACGCCAAGAGGGCGGACGGCGTGTGATCGGTTTCCCGCCTTCGGCGGCACCTCGCGCCCCAGGCCGGCGACGCGGCTGCCGCCGTCGCCGACGGTGCGGTCCGTGCGGTGCCGCTCCGGCCCGGGGCGCGTCAGCTCATGCGCAGGGCCAGGAAGAAGTCGAGCCTGTCCTCGAGGCGCGACAGGTCGCGGCCCGTCAGTTGCTCGATCCGGCCGATGCGGTAGCGCAGAGTGTTGACGTGCAGATGCAGCCGGTTCGCGCAGCGGGTCCAGGAGCCGTCGGACTCGAGGAAGGCCTCGAGCGTGGGCACGAGCTCCGCGCGGTGCCGCCGGTCGTAGGCGCGCAGCGGGTCCAGAAGGTGGGCGGTGAAGGCGCGGCGGACGTCGTCGGGGACGAACGGCAGCAGCAGGACGTGGGAGGCCAGTTCCTCATGGCCGGCGACGCAGACCCGGCCCGGGCGGGCGGCGGCGACGCGGCGGGCGTGGCGGGCCTCCTCCAGGGCGCCCCGCAGCCCGTCGGCGGAGTGGACGGCGGAGCTGACACCGATGGTGAGTCGCCCGTCCTCGCCGAGGCCCGGGGAGAGGGGGCCGATCAGAACGGAGAGCAGGCCCTCGGCGGTCAGCGCGGGGGCGGCGCCGTCGGACTCCAGCGACGACGACGGGACGAGGGCCGTCGCCTCCTCGCCCGTGTGGGCGACGGCGACGAGGTCGGCGGAGTCGGGTCCGACAGCGCCCGGGTCGACCAGGGCCTCCTCCAGCAGGGCCTGGGCGGCCGGGCCCGCCGCGGGCCCGTCGCCCGCCCAGTCGACGCGGGCGACGACGACCTGCCAGTGGGGCGCGGCGCCGAGCCCCGGCGCCGGCACGGGGGCGGCCAGGCGCAGCCGGGCGCCGATCTCGCCCGGCGCCGCGCCGGTCTGCACGAGGTCCAGCACCTCGGTGGCGAGCCGGCGGCGCACGGTGCGCGTGGCGTCCCGACGTTCGCGCTCCACCGCGATGAGCTGGGTGACGCCGTCCAGCAGGTCCAGGCGCTCGGCCGGCCAGTCACCCGCGTCGGCCTCGACGGCCAGGAACCAGTCGGAGAGCAGCGTGCCGCGGATGTCGTCGGCCGGGACGCCGCCGCGGACGGGGAAGAGCGAGAAGGGGCGCCCCGCGACGTGCGCGCGGTACGGCGCGCGGCGGCCGGACCGGGCGGCGGCCAGGTGCTCGGCGGCGAGCTGGGCCCCCGCGCCGGCGGGCAGCGGGTGGATCGCGCCGGCGATCCGGCGCCCGGTGGCGGACAGCACCCAGGCGCGCAGGTCGAGGTCGCTGCCGAGCAGGTCCAGGACGGCGTCGGGACCGCCGCCGCCGGGCCCGGCGGTCATCAGCCTGCGGTGCCGTTCGACCACGGCGGCCAGGTCCCCGGCCCGCTCGGTGGAGACCTGGCGGACGATGTGCTCCGTGACGGAGGCGAAGGCGACCTCCTCGTCGACCGCGAACAGCGGCAGCCGGTGCCGGGCGCAGGCCAGCACCAGGTCGTCCGGGACGGGGCCGGACTCGGCCTCCCCCGCCGCGAGCCCGGCGACACCGGCGGCGGCCAGGATCCGCACGAAGCGCTCCGAGTCCTCCGGCCCGCGGCGCCACGCCAGCCCGGTCAGCACCAGCTCGCCGCCGGACAGGTAGCGGCTGGGGTCCTTGAGGTCGGTGGTCATCACGCCCCGCACCGCGCGGTCCAGCTCCTCCTCGCCGCCGAGCAGCCGCAGGCCGAGGGAATCGGTGTCCAGCAGTGCGCGCAGCCGCATCGTCGTCGCCTTGTCTCGAACGTTTCCTCGTCGGAGCCGGTACCAGGGTGGCGCACGCCCGGTCGCCCCGGTGTTGCGGCGACGATGCCGACAGATTTCACGTGCGCGTCCTTCGGAGGAACCTACAAGGCCAGCTTAACGACCAGCGATGTGCTTCATGTCTTCGGTGACTGCACCCGGCACCGCGCTCGCCGTGTACTGGATCACAGAGCGTGAACGGGACACGACCAGCCGACCGCCCCTCGACGAAGAAGAGAGCGCTCATGGACTTTCTGCGTCCCGCGACCTGGGAGGAGGCCCTTGCCGCCAAGGCGGAGCACCCCTCGGCCGTGCCCATCGCGGGTGGCACCGACGTCATGGTCGAGATCAACTTCGGCCACCGCCGGCCCGGTGTCCTGCTGGACCTGAACCGCGTCGGCGACCTGTACGCATGGGAAGTGGGGGAGGAGACCGTACGACTGGGCGCCGCCGTCCCCTACGCCCGCGTCATCGAGGCCCTGAGCGGGGAACTGCCCGGCCTCGCGCTCGCCGCGCGCACCGTGGGCTCGCCGCAGATCCGCAACCGGGGCAGCGTCGGCGGCAATCTCGGCGCCGCCTCACCGGCGGGCGACTCGCACCCGCCGCTGCTCGCCGCCGGCGCCGAGGTGGAGGCGGTGTCCGTGCGCGGCACCCGGCTCATCCCGGTCGACGAGTTCTACACCGGGGTGAAGCGCAACGCCCTTGCCCCGGACGAGCTGATCCGGGCCGTGCACATCGCCCGGGCCGACGGGCCCCAGCAGTTCTCGAAGGTCGGCACGCGCAATGCCATGGTCATCGCGGTCTGCGCCTTCGGCCTCGCCCTGCACCCGGCGACCCGGACGGTGCGCACCGGCATCGGCTCGGCCGCGCCCACCCCGATCCGCGCCGCCGCGGCCGAGGAGTTCCTGGCCGCGGCGCTGGAGGAGGAGGGGCTGTGGGAGGGCGCGGGGGTTGTCCCGGCGTCCGTGGTGGGCCGGTTCGCGGAGTTGGTCGCGGGGTGCGCGAGCCCGATCGACGATGTGCGCGGGAGCGCGGCGTACCGGCGGCACGCGCTGGGGGTGATGGCCCGGCGCACGTTCGGCTGGGCGTGGGAGGAGTTCCGCGGCGGGGAGAGGGGTGTGCGATGCGCGTGAGTTTCACCGTCAACGGGCGGCGTCAGGAGGCCGACGACGTCTGGGAGGGCGAGAGCCTGCTGTACGTCCTGCGTGAGCGCATGGGCCTGCCGGGCTCCAAGAACGCCTGCGAGCAGGGCGAGTGCGGTTCGTGCACCGTCCGGCTGGACGGCGTGCCGGTGTGCGCCTGCCTGGTGGCCGCGGGGCAGGTGCAGGACCGGGAGGTCGTCACCGTCGAGGGCCTGGCCGACTACGCCAAGCGGCGGGCCGCGGGCGGTCCCCGGACCGGTCCCGGAACCGATCCGGGCACCGCGCGGCGATGGCAGGCGTCTGCTGCGGGCCCTGCGACGGAACTGTCGCCCGTCCAGCAGGCCTTCGTCGACGCGGGAGCCGTCCAGTGCGGCTTCTGCACCCCCGGGCTGCTGGTCGCCGCCGACGAACTGCTGGAGCGCACCGCGCAGCCCACCGACGCCGACATCCGCGAGGCCCTGTCCGGGAACCTGTGCCGCTGCACCGGCTACGAGACGATCCTCGACGCGGTCCGCCTCGCGGCCGCCCGCACGGCGACGGAGGCCTGACCGCCATGGGCGTGACCCGCACCCCCACACCCACCACCCAGGGCAGCGAGACCCGGGGCGGCGTCGGCGAGTCCACGCTGCGCCCCGACGGCGTCCTCAAGACCACGGGCGAGTTCGCCTACGCCTCCGACCTGTGGCACGAGGACATGCTCTGGGGCCACACGCTGCGCAGCCCGCACGCGCACGCCGAGATCGTCTCCCTCGACGTCTCGCGGGCGCTGGCGCGCCCCGGTGTGTACGCCGTGCTCACCTACGACGACCTGCCCACGGACGTCCGGCACTACGGACTGGAGATCCAGGACACCCCCGTCCTCGCCCACGGCCGGGTCCGCCACCACGGCGAACCGGTCGCGCTGGTCGCCGCCGACCACCCCGAGACGGCCCGCCGCGCGGCCGCCGAGATCCGCGTCGCGTACCGGGAACTGCCCGTCGTCGTCGACGAGGCGACCGCCACCGCCCCGGACGCGCCGCTGCTCCACGAGGGCCGCACCGACCGCCACAGCGGCCATGTCCCGCACCCCAACATCGTGCACCGCCAGCCGATCGTCCGCGGCGACGCCGACGCGGCCGCCCGGCGCGCCGACGTGATCGTCACCGGCGACTACGAGGTCGGCATGCAGGACCAGGCCTTCCTCGGCCCCGAGTCGGGCCTCGCCGTCCCCGCCGAGGACGGCGGCGTCGACCTCTACCTCGCCACCCAGTGGCTGCACGCCGACCTCCGCCAGATCGCCCCCGTCCTCGGCCTGCCCGAGGAGAAGGTCCGCATGACGCTCTCCGGCGTCGGCGGCGCCTTCGGCGGGCGCGAGGACCTGTCGATGCAGATCCACGCCTGCCTGCTGGCGCTGCGCACCGGCAAGCCCGTCAAGATGGTCTACAACCGCTTCGAGTCCTTCTTCGGGCACGTCCACCGGCACCCCGCCCGGCTCCACTACGAGCACGGAGCCACCCGCGACGGGAAGATCACCCACATGCGCTGCCGCATCGTGCTCGACGGTGGCGCCTACGCCTCCTCCTCCCCGGCCGTCGTCGGCAACGCCGCCTCCCTGGGCGCCGGCCCGTACGTGATCGACGACGTCGACATCGAGGCGCTCGCGCTCTACACCAACAACCCGCCCTGCGGCGCCATGCGCGGCTTCGGCGCGGTCCAGGCCTGCTTCGCCTACGAGGCGCAGATGGACAGGCTCGCCGCCGCACTCGGCATGGACCCGGTGGAGTTCCGTCAGATCAACGCGATGTCCCAGGGCAGCGTCATGCCCACCGGACAGGTCGTGGACGCCCCCGCGCCCGTCGCCGAACTGCTGCGCCGCGTCAAGGCGATGCCGATGCCGCCCGAGCGGGAGTGGGAGAGCGCCGGCGGGCGCGTGGACATCCGCGAGCTGCCCGGCGGAGCGTCCAACACCACCCACGGCGAAGGCGTCGTGCGCGGCGTCGGCTACGCCGTCGGAATCAAGAACGTCGGCTTCTCCGAGGGCTTCGACGACTACTCCACGGCCCGCGTCCGGCTGGAGGTGATCGCCGGCGAGCCGGTGGCGACCGTCCACACCGCGATGGCCGAGGTCGGCCAGGGCGGCGTCACCGTCCACGCCCAGATCGCCCGCACCGAGCTCGGCGTCGCCCAGGTGACCATCAATCCCGCCGACACCCAGGTCGGTTCGGCCGGCTCCACCTCCGCGTCCCGGCAGACGTACGTCACCGGCGGCGCGGTGCGGCACACCTGCGAGGCGGTGCGCGCACGCGTCCTGGAGCTGGGCCGCGCCGTGTTCGGCGCGAGCCACCCTGCCTGGGCCACCGCCGGGCTGCGGCTGGAGGGCGGGAAGGTCGTCACCGAGAGCGGGGAGGTGCTGGCGGGGCTCGCCGAGGTGCTGGGCGACGAGGTGATCGACATCGAACGGGAGTGGCGGCACCGCCCCACCGAGCCCTTCGACCTGCGCACCGGGCAGGGCCGCGGGCACGTCCAGTACTCCTTCGCGGCGCACCGTGCCGTCGTGGACGTCGACACCGAACTGGGTCTGGTCAAGGTCGTCGAACTCGCCTGCGCCCAGGACGTCGGCAAGGCGCTCAACCCGCTGTCGGTCGTCGGGCAGATCCAGGGGGGCACGACCCAGGGCCTGGGGCTGGCCGTCATGGAGGAGATCCTGGTCGGAGAGCGGGGCACGGTCCGGAACCCGTCCTTCACCGACTATCTGATCCCCACCATCCTCGACACGCCGCCCATCCCCGTCGACGTGCTCGAACTCGCCGACGACCACGCCCCGTACGGGCTGCGCGGCGTCGGCGAGGCCCCGACCCTGTCCTCGACCCCGGCCGTCGTCGCGGCCATCCGCGCGGCGACCGGGCGCGCCCTCGTCCGCGTCCCCGTGCGGCCGGAGCATCTGACCGGCACGTGAGGAGGCGTCCGCGCGGCGCCGCCCGACACGCGGGTGCACGTCGGGGCCGGGTGGAGGATCACTCCGCCCGGCCCCGGTGTGCTGTGGATCAGCCGCGTGGGATCAGCCGCGCAGCGGCGCGAGGGCGCTGCTCCACTCGATGACCTCGTCGATCAGGGTCGACAGGCTCGCGGCCTGGTGCTCGCCGGGGGCGAACTCGCTGAAGTTGACGAAGTCGGTGAAGAGCGAGAGCGCGACCTGGGAGCGCACGTCGGCCATCTTCAGCTCACCGGCGATCAGCCGCAGGTGCTCGGCGGCGCGGGCGCCGCCCACGGAGCCGTAGGACACGACGCCCAGCGCCTTGTGGTTCCACTCGGCGTGCAGGTAGTCGATGGCGTTCTTCAGCACGCCCGAGGTGGAGTGGTTGTACTCCGGGGTGACGAAGATGAAGCCGTCGAAGCTGGCGATCTTGGCGGCCCACTCCTTGGTGTGGGCGTTCTGGTACTGGCCCATCGCCGGCGGGATGGGCTCGTCGAGGTGGGGGAGCGGGTAGTCGGCGAGGTCCACGAGCTCGAAGGTGGCGTCGCCGGTGTGCTTTCCGGCCTGCTCGAGGACCCAGTGGGCGACCTTCTCGCCGTTGCGGCCGGGGCGGGTGCTGCCGAGGATGATGCCGATCCTGGTCATGTGGCGTGACTCCCGATCTGTCGATGCAAGGGTATGAATTGAAGCTTCAACTTGAAGCTTCAAGTGGACTGTAACAGATCGACTTGAAGCTTCAAGCTATTCGATAGCCTGGGAGGCATGACGAAGAACACACCGGCACGGGAAGCGACCGCCGCGGGGGAGCCGCGCTGGCTGCGGGGCGGCGAGCTGACCGCGTGGATGTCGATGGCCCGGGTGATGTCCCGGCTCCTGCCGGCACTGGAGCGCGAGCTGGAGCGCGACGCCCAGTTGAACTGGATGGAGTACCACGTCCTCGCGATGCTCTCCGAGCAGGTGCGGCACACCATCAGAATGAGCGTCCTCGCGGACCGGGCGAGCTCGTCCCTGTCGCGGCTGTCCCACGTGGTGAGGCGTCTGGAGCACCAGGGCTTCGTCCGCCGCGAGCCGGATCCCGAGGACGGCCGCTACACGCTGGCGATCCTCACGCCGGAGGGGTACGAGAAGCTGGTGGCCTCCGCGCCCGCGCATGTCGAGGCCGTCCGCCGGATGGTCCTGGACCCGCTGGAGCCGGGGGAGCTGGAGGCCCTGCGCCCCGTCCTCGACCGGATCCACGCGGCCGTCGAAGCCGAGGAACGCGGCGGCCGCTGAGGCGGTGCCGCGGCTGCGCGGCGATCCACGACGAGGGAGCGTGACCGGCGACGGGCCGAGGCCACGGGATCAGCGCGAACGGCCCGTGGGCGGCCCGTGGGGTGGTTCCGTTCGTGCGGGGGATGCGCGACGCCGCGGGGGCAGGGCCCTCAGCCGGCCCGGCGGCCCGCGGCGAGCCGCACGATGTCCACCCGTGAGCGGATGCCCAGTTTGCGGTAGACCCGGGTCAGGGTCGCCTCGACCGTCTTGACGCTGACGAAGAGCGTCGCGGCGATCTCCCGGTTGGTGGCGCCCTCCAGAACGAGCGCCGCCACCTGGCGTTCCATCCGGGCGAGCCCTTCCAACTCGGGCAGCGCCGCTTCCGGTGCCTCTCGGCCCTCCGGTGCCTCCCGGCCCCCCGGGGTCGGTCCGAGCCGTTCCAGCCACGGCAGGGCCCTGGCCCGCCGGAACAGCCGGTCCGCCTCCTCCCGTCCCGCATGCGCCGCCCTGAGGTTGCGCCGGTCCGCCTCGACCCGGGCCAGCGCGAGGACGGCGCGGGCCTCCTCCAGGCCGTAGCCGAGCGCGGCCAGCCGCTGCCGGGCCCCGGTCAGCACCGCCACCGCGCCGTCGGCGTCACCTTGGGCGGCGAGCAGCATCCCCTCGGCGCGGTCCAGGACGGCGAGGATGCCGCGCCGGCCGAGCCGCAGCGCGTGCCGGCGTGTCTCGTCGATGACCTCGCGCGCCTCACCGAGCCCGCCGGTCAGCCGTGATCTGCAGCGCGAAGCCCTCGCCGATGCCGGTGTCCTCGGCCAGCCGGAGGCTTTCGCGGGCCAGGTCCAGCGCCGCGCCGCAGCGGCCGGAGCGCAGCTCGATCTCGGCGAGGCCCCGCACGGAGTGGACCTCGGTCTCCACCGCGCCCCGCTGCCGTGCCTCCCCGGCCAGCCGCGCCAACGCGGCTCGTGCCGCGTCGAGTTGGTCGTTCATCACCAGGTAGCGGGAGCGGATGTAGACCGGGCCGTTGTGATCCGTGGCGACGTCCGGGTCCTGCGGCGCGGCGGAGGCCAGAGCCAGCGTTCCGGGGGCGTCGGGGTGCCCCATCAAGGTCTCGTTGAGCGCCTTGAAGGACAGCGCCAGCAACTCCGTGCGGCGGTCGCCCGCCTGCGCGGCGAGCTCCGCCGACCGGGCGGCCTCACAGCGGGCCTCGAGGACGCGGCCGTCCATCAGGGCCCGCCAGGCGAGCTGGTAGCGCACCCGCCCCTGCAGCCGCGGGTCGTCCCCCGCGTCGGCCAGGGCCTGCGGGAAGACGTCGTCCACCTCGCACATGGCCTGTCCGGCCGAGTCGATCACCACACTCCACGCCCGCACCCGGTCCGCGGGGACCGTGGCCCGCGCCAGCACCTCGTGGGCCGTGGCACGGGCGAGTTCGGGCTCCGCGGCGGTCAGCGCGTCCTCGGCGGCCCGCAACCGCCGCTCGTTCGCGGTGGGCGCCGCGTCCTCGGGGGTGTGCCGGGCGGCCAGCAGGCCGAGTTGCGCGGCCATCGAGGGGGCGCCGCGGGCCCGGGCGTCGTCCGCGGCCTCTGCCAGGCTCGCCGCGACCCGTTCGTCCTTGCCGGTCGTCGCCAGCGCCAGATGCCGCGCCCGCTCGATCGGGTCGCCCGCGGCCCCGGCCAGCGCGGCATGGGCGCTGCGCCGGTCCTCCGGGGTCGCCTCCGCGTACAGCGCCGCGGATATCAGCGGATGCGCGAAACGCACCAGCCCGGCGCCGTCCCGGTCGTCCATCTCCACCAAGCCGAGGGAGGCGGCCACCCCCGTCTCGCTCTTGGCGTTGACACGCCCGGCGCTGTGCAGGGTCGCGAGGGTCGGGCGGGCTCCCGCGCTGGCGACGAGCAGCGTCCGGCGGGTCTCCGCGGAGAGCATCTCCAGCCGGTTGAGCACCAGGGCGCGCAGCGAGGTCGGCACGGGCAGCGGCTCCCCCGGGCGCGGCGGTGTGCCGCTCTCCGCGAGGGCGCGGGCGAGTTCCAGGGCGAACAGCGGATTTCCGCCGCTGGTGCGGTGGATGTCCCTGACGACCGCGCGGGACAGCCCTCCGTGCCCGCGCGCGTCGAGGAGTTCGGAGACGGCCGGCCGGGACAGCGGCGGCACCCGCAGCGCGAGCACGTCCTGCGGGAAGGCGCGCAGATGGCGGTCGTGCTGGTCCTGCGGGTCGGTGACGCGGACGGCGCCCAGCACCCGCACGGGCAGTTCGCCGACCCGGCGCGCCGCGAAGGCCAGGAGCTCGGCGCTGGCGGGGTCCATCCACTGCAGGTCGTCCACGACGATCAGTACCGGGCCCTCGGCGGCCAGCGCCCGCAGCACCGACAGCACGGCCAGCCGCAGCGCGAGCCCGTCCCCCTGCAGCGAGGTCTCCCCGCGCCCGGTGAGCGCCGCCTCCAGCACGGCCCGCTGAGGTCCGGGCAGGCGGTCGGAGACCTGGCCGGCGACCAGGCCGAGCAGGTCGACCAGGGCGAGGAAGGGAAGGTGCGATTCGGATTCGGTCGCGGAACAGCGCAGCACCGTGGGCTCGCCGCCGCATTCCTCGGCGAGGGTCCGCAGCAGGGTGGACTTCCCGATACCGGCCGGTCCGCACAACAGGAGACTGCCCCCTCGACCGAGCTGCCCGCGGGCCCGCTCCAGCACATCCCCTCGCCCGATCACCTGATCGGGTCGGGGTCTGGCCGGCACGTCGAAGACCTGCACCACGGTCGCCGCTCCCCTCATGTCGTGTCCGGGGCCATGTTAGAGGCCGCGCGGATAGGCGGGCCGGCGTCGCGGGTCGATGGCTCTCGCCCGGCGGCGTTGTCGTCGGTCGCCGCAGCTCCGCTGCGTCTCCCTTCTTGGCCTTGCCGGGCTCGGCCCTCGACCCGCTCCATTCTCCACCCCGCCTATCCGCGCGACCTCTTATGCAAGAAGCTTCGCAAGTCCCCGATGCGGAAGTGGAAGGGCCCTGGGGAATGCGCATCCGCCGGGATGCCGGGGCCGGCGGGTCCGGAGGGCGTGAGGGAGCTTCCCGGCTGCCCTCAGCGCGCCGGCGTGAGGCTTCGGCGGGTGCCGGGGGTGGCCGCCCGCCCGACCCGGTGTGCCTGTCCGGGCCGCCGCGCCGGTGCCGCTTTCCCAGACTCCCGAACGGAGGTGGTGAAAGCCCCCGCACTGCCGCAGGATGCTTCCAGAGAGGCCGGCCGCGAGGAGGGCACACGAAGGCCACCAGCCGGACCGAGGAGTTCCGGACGGCGCGGGACTTCCGGCTGCGCCACCGCGAGGACTGCCAGGCGGCCTGCGAGGGCTTCCGCCGGCCGTGGCCGGAGCACTCCGACTGGGCGTTGGACTGGTTCGACGTCATCGCCCGCGGCAACGACCGCCCCGCTCCGCACATCGCCCCGGAGGACAGCTCCGAGTCCGCCGTCCCGTCCGCCGCGATGTCGGAGCGCTCCGCCCGCGTCGCGAACCGGCTGCGCGGCCTCGGGATGGAGGCGGGGGACCGCAGGTCGACCTTCTCCAGTGAGGGGAGACCATGCGGCAGAGGCCGTACCAGGTGGCCCGTAGGTCCACGGCGACGGGCACGGGGGCCTGTTCGGCGACGTCGGTGAGGTCGTCGTCGCCCGTGTCGGCCATCCACGGCGGCAGCCGCTTGCGGTTGCCGCACCTGGGGCACCCTCGGCGGCCGCCGGCACCCGGTTGGTGCACCGCAGTGCGGGCAGGTGCCGTCGCCGGCTTGCACGGTGATCATGCCGCCCGCGCGCCCTCCACGGCCTCGGGCTGGGCGTAGGTGACCACCAGCTCTCCGTGTTCGGCGTCGACACGGATCGTCGCGCCGTCCTGGACGTCGCCGCGCAGCAGGGACCGCCCGACCAGCGTCTCGACCTCGTGGGAGATATAGCGGCGCAGCGGGCGGGCCCCGTACACCGGGTCGTAGCCCTGGTGGGCGATCACTTGCCGTGCAGCGTCGGTGAGCTCGACGGTGATGCGGCGTTCGGCGAGACGGCGGCGCAGTTCGTCGAACTGCAGCTCTACGATGCGCTCGATCTGCCGCTCACCGAGCGGCTTGAACAGCACGATGTCGTCGACGCGGTTGAGGAACTCCGGGCGGAAGTGCCCGCGCAGCTCGCCCATCACCAGGGCGCGGGCGTCGGGCTTGATCTCGCCCTCGGCGGTGGCGCCGTCGAGCAGGTACTCGGAGCCGATGTTGGACGTCATGATGATCACGGTGTTGCGGAAGTCGACCGTGCGGCCCTGAGCGTCGGTGATGCGGCCGTCGTCGAGGATCTGCAGCAGGGTGTTGAAGACATCGGTGTGCGCCTTCTCGATCTCGTCGAACAGCACAACCGAGTACGGCTTGCGGCGTACGGCCTCGGTGAGCTGGCCGCCTTCCTCGTAGCCGACGTATCCGGGTGGGGCGCCCATGAGCCGGCTGACGGTGTGACGCTCCTGGTACTCGCTCATGTCGAGGCGGACCATGTTCTCCTCGGAGTCGAAAAGGGCCCGGGCGAGGGTCTTGGCCAGCTCGGTCTTCCCGACGCCGGTGGGGCCGAGGAAGATGAACGAGCCGATGGGGCGGCGTGGGTCGCGGATGCCGGAGCGGGCGCGGATGATGGCGTCGGCGACGAGCTTGACGGCCTCGTCCTGGCCGATGACCCGCTCGCTCAGGATCTCGTCGAGGCGCAGCAGTTTCTCGCGTTCGCCCTCCTGGAGACGGGCGACGGGGATGCCGGTCCAGGCGGCGACGATCTCAGCGATCTCCTCCTCGGTGACGACCTCGCGCAGCAGCCGGTTCCTCCCTTGTTTGGCGGCCAGTTGCTCCTCCTCTGCGGCGAGCCGGCGCTCCAGGTCCTGAAGGCGGCCGTAGCGCAGTTCGGCGGCTCGGTTGAGGTCGTAGGCGCGTTCGGCCTCCTCGGCTTCGTGGCGGACCTGCTCCAGTTCCTGGCGCAGCTCCTGCACACGGCGGATGGCCTGCCGCTCGGCCTCCCACTGGGCGCGCTTGGCGTCGGCCTCGCCGCGCAGGTCGGCCAGTTCCCTGCGCAGTTCCTCGAGGCGGGCTCTGCTGGCGGGGTCGGTCTCCTTGGACAGGGCCGCATCCTCGATCTCCAGGCGGGTGACGCGGCGGGTGATCTCGTCGAGTTCGGCGGGCATCGAGTCGATCTCGGTGCGCAGCCGGGCGCACGCCTCGTCGACGAGGTCGATGGCCTTGTCGGGCAGGAACCGGTCGGTGATGTAGCGGTGGCTGAGGGTGGCCGCGGAGACCAGCGCGGTGTCCTGGATCTTCACGCCGTGGAAGACCTCCAGGCGTTCGCGCAGTCCGCGCAGGATGGAGATGGTGTCCTCCACGCTCGGCTCGTCGACCAGCACCTGCTGGAAGCGGCGTTCGAGGGCCGCGTCCTTCTCGATGTACTTGCGGTACTCGTCGAGGGTGGTGGCGCCGATCATGTGGAGTTCACCGCGGGCGAGCATCGGCTTGAGCATGTTGCCCGCGTCCATGGCCCCTTCGGCGGCGCCCGCGCCGACGACGGTGTGCAGTTCGTCGACGAAGAGCAGGATGCGTCCTTGGGCTGCCTTGACCTCGCTGAGCACGGCCTTGAGGCGTTCCTCGAACTCACCGCGGTACTTGGCGCCCGCGACCAGGGAGCCCATGTCGAGGGCGAACACCGTCTTGTCGCTGAGTCCTTCGGGAACGTCACCGCGGACGATGCGCTGGGCGAGGCCCTCGACGATGGCGGTCTTGCCGACGCCGGGGTCGCCGATGAGGACGGGGTTGTTCTTGGTCTTGCGGCTGAGGATCTGGGTGACGCGGCGGATCTCGGCGTCCCGGCCGATGACCGGGTCGAGCCTGCCGTCCCTGGCCTCGGCGACGAGATCGCGGCCGTACTTCTCGAGAGCCTCGTAGGCCGTTTCGGGGTTGGCGGAGGTGACGCGCTGGCTGCCGCGGACCTGGGTGAGCGCGCTCAGGAACGAGTCCCTGGTGATGCCGGCCCCTTTGAGCAGTCGCCCGGCGGCGGTTGAAGAGCCCTCCTCGGCCAGGGCGAGCAGCAGGTGCTCCACGGACACGTACTCGTCCTTGAGACGTTCGGCCTCCCGTTCGGCTGCATCGAGCAGGCGGGCGAGGCGCTGGGTGACGAAGACCTGGCCAGGTGCCGCGCCGGGGCCGGTGACCTTCGGACGGCGGGAGAGTTCCCCGCGCACGGCGGCGAGCAGCTCCTTCGGCTCCATCCCGGCCCGCTGCAGCAACCGCGGGATCAGACCGTCCTCCTGGTCGAGAAGCGCGAGCAGCAGGTGCTCCCCGTCGACCTCGGTCTGCCCCATGCGGACGGCCGCGGTCTGAGCCTCCTGCAGGGCTTCCTGGGACTTCTGGGTGAGACTGTTCATGTCCATGAGCGTGTTTCACTCCTCGTGCCGGCGCGGCGCAGGGCGGCTTCGAGCAGGCTGATGCGGTCCAGCAGGTCGAGCACCAGGCCGATGGATGCGTAGTTGAGGCAGAGTCCGGTGCGCAGCCGCTGGATGCGGGCGAGGACCGCCGGGGCCGCGGGGTCGAACACCAGGTGCTCCGAGGCATCGCGTTCGGCGTCGACGAGGCCGAGGGCGACGAACCGGCGGATCAGATCGGGGTGGAGGCCCGAGCGACGGGCCACGGCGTCCAGGGAGAGCCTGGGGACGGGCACGAGCTCGTACCGGACAGCCGTCGAGGCGGTGATGTCGGTTCCCGCTCGCACCGGGCGGGCACCCACTTCGGCCCGGCCGATGCCTGCCGCTGCCACGGGTCGGTCGTTCATCGCGTCCTCCTGGGGTCGTACGAGGAGGTGGCGGCGAGCTCCTCGAAGAGTTCGCGCTCCCGGTCACCGAGGGCGGGCGGCACCATGACACGGAGTTCGGCGTACAGGTCGCCGTTCGCGCCTCGCAGGTTCGGCATGCCCTCGCCGCGCAGCCGCAGCCGCCGGCCACTGGAAGAGCCCGCGGGCACCGTGACCTTGGCCGTGCCGCCGCCGGGGGTGGGCACCGGCACGGTCGCGCCCAGGGCCGCCTCCCAGGGGGCGACCGGGAGCTGTACGTGGACGTCGCGGCCGTCCAGCCGGAACCGGGGGTGGGGCTGGATGCGTACCCGCAGGTACAGGTCGCCCGCGGGGGCGTCACCACTGCTGCGGCCGCCCTCGCCCGACAGCCGGATGCGCTGCCCGTCGGTGACACCGGGTGGCACGTCGATCCCGTACCGCCGCGGCTGCCCCTGGGGACCGGCGAGCGTGACGGTGCGACGGCCGCCCCGGTACGCCTCCTCGACGGTGAGCGGCAGTTCTGCCTCCTGGTCGGCTCCGGGGACGCCGCCTCGGGCGGTGCCGGCTCCGAACATGGAGCCGAGCAGATCCTCGATGTCGATGCCCTCCGCTCCGAAGTCGTCGCCGAAGCCGGTGGCGTACCGGACGCGGGGGCCGCCCGCGCCCGCGGTCCTCGGAGCGCGGAAGCCGCCGCCCGCTCCGGCCGCGACCCGTTCGTCGAAGTCCTCGGGGATCTTGCGGAAGTCCTCGCCGAAGCGGTCGTAACGGGCACGGGTCTTCGGGTCCGACAGCACGCTGTATGCCTCGTTGAGGTCCTTGAAACGTTCCTCCGCCCCGGGGTCCTTGTTGACGTCGGGGTGTGACGTGCGGGCGAGCTTGCGGTATGCCTGCTGGATCTCGTCCTGGCTCGCGGTCCGCGACACGCCCAGCACTTCGTAGAAGTCCCGTGCCATGACCGGTCACTCCCGCTTCGCGACCGTCACGGCGGCGGGCCTGAGCTGCTGCTCGCCGTCCCCGTAGCCGGGGCGCAGCATCTCGACGACGGTGCCCGGTGGGGCGTCGGAGTCCTGGACGACGCCGACCACCTCGTGCCGGGCCGGGTCGAAGGCGACGCCGGTCTCCGCGTGCCGCGGGTAGCCGAGCAGTTCGAGGACGTTCACCGCCTGGTCGCGAACGGCCCGGACGCCCTCCACGATCGCATCCGGATCGGCGCCGGCATGGGTCAGGGCGAGCTCGAGGTTGTCGAGGACGGGCAGGAAGGCGGCCGCCGTGCGGGAACGCTCGACCCTCCGCTCCCGCTCCAGTTCCCGGGCGTGGCGCTTGCGAAGGTTGTCGAGGTCGGCGAGCGCGCGCCGCCAGCGGTCCTCCAGTTCCTGGATCGCGGTCGTGTACTCGTCCTCGTCAGGCGTGGGGCCGGCGGCGTCGGGTCCCGGTTCGTCGTTCGCCGCTACCGGCCGGGGCGACGGGTCCGGTTGCGGCACATCCCCGCGCGGAGGGCGTACGGCGCCTTCCCGGACCGGTTCGACCGACTCCGACGCGGCCTGGTGGGGTTCCTGGGCGCGGCTGGGCATGGCACGCCTCAGTCCTTGTCGAACTCGGCATCGATGACGTCGTCGTCACCGCCACCGCCGCCCGGGCCACCGGCCGCGCCGCCCCCGGTGGTGTCCTGGCCGGGACCGCCCGTGGCAGCGGCGCCCTGATGGGCCGCCAGCCCGGCGAGCACCTGCTGGAGTTCGGAGGTCAGGGGCCGCGCGCGCTCCACACCCGCCTCTTCCTTGACCGCCGCCCGGGCGTCGGACACGAGCATCTCGGCGCGTGCCTTCTCGTGCGCGGGCGCTGCGTCGCCCAGTTCGGCGAGGCGCTTCTCGACCTGGTAGGCGACGGCGTCGAGCTCGTTGCGGGCGTCGACGGCCTCGCGGAGTGCCTGATCCTGGCCCCGGTTGCGCTCGGCCTCCTGGACCATGCGTTCGACCTCGCTGCGGTCCAGGTTGGAGCTCTCGCTGATGGTGATGCCCTGTTCCTTGCCGGTGTCCCGGTCACGTGCCTTGACGTTGAGGATGCCGTTGGCGTCGATGTCGAAGGTGACCTCGACCTGCGGTTCGCCCCGCGGCGCCGGGCGGATGTCGGTGAGCTGGAACCGGCCGAGCACCCGGTTGTCGGCGGCCCGTTCGCGCTCGCCCTGGAGGACGACGATGTCGACGGCGGGCTGGTTGTCCTCGGCGGTGGAGAAGGTTTCGGTGCGACGGACGGGGATGGTGGTGTTCCGCTCGATGATCTTCGTCATCACGCCACCGCGTGTCTCGACACCCAGCGACAGGGGTGTGACGTCGAGCAGCAGGACGTCCTTGACCTCGCCCTTGAGCACCCCGGCCTGGATTGCGGCGCCCAGGGCGACGACCTCATCGGGGTTGACGCTCATGTTGGGTTCCTTGCCGCCGGTCAGCCGGCGCACGAGGGACTGGACGGCCGGGATCCGTGTGGAACCGCCGACGAGGATGACCTCGTCGATGTCGCTCTCGCCGACCTTGGCGTCGGCCATGGCCTGCTGGACGGGTCCCAGGCACCGCTCCACCAGGTCGCTGGTGATCTGGTCGAACGTGGACCGCATGATCGTGTCGGTGAGATGCTTGGGGCCCGAGGCGTCGGCGGTGATGAACGGCAGGCTCACCTGCGTCTGCGTCACCGAACTGAGCTCGGTCTTGGCCTTCTCGGCCGCCTCGAACAGGCGTTGCAGGGCCTGCGGGTCCTTGCGCAGGTCGATTCCGTTCTCCTTCTGGAAGTCGTCCGCGAGGTGATCCACCAGACGGCGGTCGAAGTCGTCGCCGCCCAGGTGGCTGTCGCCGGCGGTGGAGCGCACCTCCACCACGCCGTCGCCGACGTCGAGGATGCTCACGTCGAAGGTGCCGCCGCCCAGGTCGAAGACGAGGACGGTCTCGTGCTGCTTCTTGTCCATTCCGTACGCGAGGGCCGCCGCGGTCGGCTCGTTGATGATCCGCAGGACCTCCAGACCCGCGATCCGTCCGGCGTCCTTGGTGGCGGTCCGCTGAGCGTCGTTGAAGTAGGCGGGCACCGTGATGACCGCCTCCGTGACCCGCTCCCCCAGTTGCTTGGAAGCGTCGTCGGCGAGTTTCCGCAGCACCTGGGCGCTGATCTCCTCAGGCGCGTACAGCTTGTCGCGCACCTTGAATCGCGCGGCCCCGCCTTCGCCCTCGACGACGTCGTACGCCACCGCCCTGGCCTCGTCGGAGACCTCGTCGAAACGCCGGCCGATGAACCGCTTGGCCGAGTAGATGGTGCCCTTCGGGTTGAGGATCGCCTGGCGCCGGGCCAGCTGGCCCACCAGGCGCTCGCCGGTATCGGTGAAGGCCACCACGGACGGTGTCGTGCGGTTGCCCTCGCTGTTCGGCACGACGTGCGGCTCGCCGCCCTCCCACACGGCGATCACCGAGTTGGTGGTGCCCAGGTCGATGCCCACTGCCTTGGCCATGAGGGACTCCTCCCGTTCCGGCGCCTGCGCCGACTCTCCGGATCACGTTCGTTCAGGTTCGGGTGGGACCTCCGCCGGTCATCTGCAGCCCGCCGATCCGCCCTACAGCCTCTTCGGAGACAGCGAGCCGATCAGGACGCCGGGGAGCGCACCGCTCGCAGCTTTGCGAAGGGCGGCCCTGCCGTGGCCCATCCCGGCCGATCACGCGCCCGACCACGGCGGGTCCTGGCCGGTGACGCCACTCTGTACGGGAAATCCGTGGTCAGGGAGGTGGTCAACGGCACGTGCGGCTTCCGGGTGCCTCGGGTGCGACGCAACCGACCCGCGATGCTTCCCGCTCATCGCCCAGCCTTCCTGACAGTCCGGACGGAGAGTCTCGAACACTTCCAGGGTGGCGCGCCGAGTGGCTCCACGCCTGCGCCTCACGAGTCGGATATGCACGGGTCCGGTTGCCCCACGAGTACGAAAAGAACCATCCGGATCTGAGGAGCCGGCCCGTGAGCGGGCACGCGAAACACCGCTCGCCTCCCTGTAGGGTTGGAGAGAACGGAGTGATCCCATGGTCAGCAGCCAGGCGCACAACCTGTACCGCCGGCGCTCCGACCGGGAGGGCAGCCCTCCGCGGGGCAGTACCAGGCGGCCCCCCAGGACCGCGGGGAAAGAGCCCCGCCCACCCGCTCCCGTCCCAGCCGGCCATGCCCCTCACGAACTGATGGCGCTCTCCCACGCCCTGTTCGACACCCCGGACGAAGGCGAGATCCTGCGCCTGGCCATGAGCCATGTAGCCGCCGCCGGGCCGTACAGCGCCGAGGCCGGATACCTCGAGGTGGACGGCGAGCTGGTCCCCAGCACGGGGAACGGGGAGATCCATGCCGCGGCCGTGGACTGCAGGGTGCGGGAGCTGGCCGGGCAGGACGGCCCTGTGACCGTACCCGGCCGGCCCTGGGGCCGGGCCCTGGGGCTACGCGGACTCGACAGGCTCCACGGCTACCTCGTGGTGACCTCCCGCTCCCGGCCCACCGAGGCCGAGTACTCCCTGCTCGTCACGCTCGTCCGGCACACCGCCGCCGCACTGTCGGTCGCCTTCGCACACCGCCGCCGACGCGAGGACGCGCTGGAACTGCACCGGCTGAGGGAGGAACGCACAGCCCTCCAGCGGCAGCTGATCTCGGTCGCGGCCGAGCTGGGGTATCAGCGCGTCGTTCACGCGCTCATGGCCGACGTCGCCGCCTCGGGCGGCGGCGAGGAAGCCGTCACCCGCGCACTGCATGGGCTCACTGGACTCTCCGCGCTGGTCGAGGACCGCTTCGGTCGACTGAGGTCCTGGACCGGGCCCAGCCGACCCGACCCCTATCCGGAACCGGACCCCTTGCGCCAGGACGAAATGCTGCGCGCTGTCGCCCGGGAGGCCGGGCCGGTGCGGATAAAGGACCGACTGGTCACCCTGGTCCGCCCGCACGGCGAGATCCTGGGCGTGCTGGCCCTGGTCGATGCCCGGAACGAGGCCGACGAGCACACCGTGCTCGCGCTGGAATACGCCGCCACGTCGCTCGCCCTGGAGCTGGCGCACCTGCGCGACCTGGCCGAAGTGGAGCTGAGGCTGCACCGCGAGCTGGTCGACGACCTCCTGGCAGGGGCGGACGAGGCGAGCGCCTACGCCCGGTCCGAGGCAGCCGGGTACGACCTGCACCGCAGTCACTACGTCGTCGTGGTGCAGCGGTCGGACCGGACTGCGGACGACTCCTTCGCGCAGACCGTGGGTCGGGCGGCCTCCGGCGTGGGCATACGCTCGCTGCTGACCCCACGTTCCGACCATGTCGTCCTCATCGCCGACGACAGGCCGCACGCCCGCGCGCTGTACGAGGCGCTCGCCCAGGAGACCGGGACACGGTCCGCGACGATCGGGGTGAGCGCCCGTTGCGACTCCCTGGACGACATCCCCCACCGCTACCAGGAGGCGCAGCGCGCCCTGGACGTGCGCCGCCACTCGCGCGAGCACTACGGCACGACGTTCTTCGACGAGCTCGGCCTCTACCGCATCCTCGGACCCGGCAACGATCACAGGGAACTGGAGACGTTCGTCAACGAGTGGCTCGGGCAGCTCATCGACTACGACTCCCGGCACCACACGACCATGGCGGAGACCCTGTCCCGCTACTTCGACTGCGGCGGCAACTACGACGAGACCGCCGAGTCCCTCGCGATCCACCGCAGCACGCTGCGCTACCGGCTCAAGCGCATCCGCGACATCAGCGGCAACGACCTCGCGAACGTCGAGGACCGGCTGAACCTCCAGGTGGCGACCCGAGTGTGGAAGATCGTGCTGGGCGGGTCCAGCTGATTCCCTGATGGAACGGTCGGGACCAGGCACGGACCAGTGATCGCCATGCCGGACTTCCGAATCCCCGTTCGTGCCGGTCAGGGACACGTGGGCAGGTGTACCAGCAGCCGACGGAGAATCCGCCGGCGACCGCCCACCCCTGGCCGGCCTCGGTGGTGCCGGAGGCGGCCGACTTCCGCACACCTCTTCACCTGCGAGAGCAAGAAAGTCGCACTTCGAGTGCGAGAAGCGCTCGGCCGCCTCGCCGCAGTTCTGCCTGGCGAGCCGCGAGCCCCAGCCCGCCTGCAGTACAGGGCGTGATCACGTTCCGAGAGGGCCGGGGTCGGTGATGCCCGGAAGTGCGAGTGCCGTGCCTGCTCTGCCGTGCACCCCAACCGGTCACGGCCCGGCCGACCACCCCATCCGACCACGGAACCCGTGCGCGCGGCGAGGCAGCCGGACGGGAGGACGGCGGTGGGAACAGGCGGTGCTGACCCAGTCCGAAGACCGTCGGCGAGCCGCTCAGCGGAGGCAGCGATCGGCCGCTTGCCCCACCGCTTTCGCATCTGCTTCTTGACCCGCCTGCCAAGGCACCTTATGTTCACAGTAGTTCCGCATGGCAAAAGAACTCTTCCGCAATGTGAAATGTGAGCCCCGGGCGCGACCACCTGGACCGCAGGACGACGCAGGAGTGACCGAATGCCTCGAATGACCGCCGCCCGAGCGGCAGTGGAGATCCTCAAGCGCGAGGGCGTGGACACCGCCTTCGGCGTGCCCGGTGCCGCGATCAACCCCTTCTACGCCGCCCTCAAGGAGTCGGGCGGCATCCAGCACACGCTGGCCCGCCACGTGGAGGGCGCCTCCCACATGGCCGAGGGCTACACGCGCACCGCCCACGGCAACATCGGCGTCTGCATCGGCACCTCCGGTCCCGCCGGCACCGACATGATCACCGGCCTCTACTCGGCGACCGGGGACTCGATCCCGATCCTCTGCATCACCGGCCAGGCGCCCACCTCGGTGATCCACAAGGAGGACTTCCAGGCCGTGGACATCGCGGCCATCGCCGCGCCCGTGACCAAGGCCGCCACCACCGTCCTCGAGGCGGCCCAGGTGCCCGGCGTCTTCCAGAAGGCCTTCCACCTCATGCGCTCCGGACGCCCCGGGCCGGTCCTGATCGACCTGCCGGTCGACGTCCAGCTCACCGAGATCGAGTTCGACCCCGAGACGTACGAGCCGCTGCCGGTCTGGAAGCCCGCCGCCACCCGCCGGCAGATCGAGAAGGCCCTCGCCATGATGACCGCCGCCCAGCGGCCGCTGATCGTGGCCGGCGGCGGGGTGATCAACGCCGACGCGGCCGGTCTGCTGGTGGAGTTCGCCGAACTCACCGGCACCCCGGTGGTGCCGACCCTGATGGGCTGGGGCGCCATCCCGGACGACCACGAGCTCAACGCGGGCATGGTGGGCCTCCAGACCTCGCACCGCTACGGCAACGCGACCTTCCTGGAGTCGGACTTCGTCCTCGGCATCGGCAACCGCTGGGCCAACCGCCACACCGGCCGGATCAACGTCTACACCAAGGGCCGCGCCTTTGTGCACGTCGACATCGAGCCCACCCAGATCGGCAAGATCTTCGCCCCCGACTACGGGATCACCTCCGACGCCGGCGCCGCGCTCGAGCTGTTCGTCGAGGTGGCCCGGGAGCTGCGGGCCGCGGGCGAGCTGCCGGACCGCTCGGCCTGGGCGGCGTCCGCCCGGGAACGCAAGGCGACGCTGCACCGCCGCACGCACTTCGACGACATCCCGATCAAGCCGCAGCGCGTGTACGAGGAGATGAACCGCGCCTTCGGCCCCGACACCCGCTACGTCACCACGATCGGCCTCTCCCAGATCGCGGGCGCGCAGATGCTGCACGTCTACCGGCCGCGCCACTGGATCAACTGCGGCCAGGCCGGCCCTCTCGGCTGGACCGTGCCGGCCGCCCTGGGCGTGGCGAAGGCCGACCCGGGGACGCCGGTGGTGGCGCTCTCGGGCGACTACGACTTCCAGTTCATGATCGAGGAGTTGGCGGTCGGGGCGCAGCACCGCATCCCGTATGTGCACGTGTTGGTGAACAACTCCTATCTGGGCCTGATCCGCCAGGCGCAGCGGGCGTTCGACATCGACTTCCAGGTCAACCTGGAGTTCGAGAACGTCAACTCGCCCGAGCTGGGGGTCTACGGCGTCGACCACGTCAAGGTCGCCGAGGGCCTGGGCTGCAAGGCGATCCGGGTCACCGACCCCGCCGACCTCGGTGCCGCCTTCGAGCAGGCGAAGAAGCTCGCGGCCGAGTACCGGGTGCCGGTGGTCGTCGAGGCGATCCTGGAGCGGGTCACCAACATCGCCATGAGCGTCACCAACGACATCGGCAACGTCGTGGAGTTCGAGGAGCTGGCCACCGAACCCGGCCACGCGCCCACCGAGATCATCCCGCTCACGAGCCCCTGAGCGCGCTCGTACGCCCTGCCACCGGCCGCCCCGTCCTGACCTCCCGGGCGCGGCGGCCGGGCTCCACGCGCACCTCCCCGAGGTGTCCGGCGCGCCGGCCGCTACCCGTTCAGAGCGGTCCGAACAGCCAGTTGCCGGGCGCCTCGGGGTCGGTGCCGATGTAGTAGGCGCGGATGGCCGCCACCAGGTCGGCCGTGCTCACGCAGCCGTCGCCGTCGGCATCGAGGCGGTTGAAGGCCGCCGCGATGTCGGTGCCGGGGGTGTTGAAGGCCCGTTGCAGGACCTCGAACTCCCCGCGCCCGACGCGGCCGTCGCCGTCGGTGTCGCACAGGTGGACGACGGCCTCGGCCGCCGGATGGAAGACGGGGTCGAAGGCGGGTCCCTCGATGAAGGCCTTGGTCATCCCGTGGTGGTATTCCACGGACGACAGCCGCCCGTCGCGGTCCGTGTCGGCGTACGCCGCCAGTTCCGCCCAGACGGCGTCCAGCCGCACCGCCACCGCCTTGCCCTTGGGAGAGGTGGGGGACATGCCGAAGCCGTGGATCAGCCGCGCGCCGACGTCCTGGAAGTCGGCGCGCTCGGCATATCCGTTGCCGTCCGTGTCCAGACGGCGGAAGGATTTGTCGAGCTTGCGCTTCAGAAGGGCCGTAGACATCGCTGCGTCCTTGACGTAGTCATGGGATTGCCGTACGGAGGGGAACCTCTCGATACTCCCCCGGGAGCGGCGGTCGCGCGACCCGAGTGACCACGGACGGTGAAGGGCTGGGCAGAGCTCGCGCGGCTCAGGGCGTGGCGCGGGGGCCCCTTCTGATGAGGATGTCCGCGGCGTTGTTGACCGGCTGAGGCGTTCCGGTGAGGTCCATGACGAAGAGCGGCACCCCCAGCCGGTCCGCGCGCAGGCGTGCGTCGTGGGCGTAGCCCGCCAGGGAGAAGAAGGCGCCGGCACAGTCCTCGTTGAGGCAGTTGAGCCAGAGGGTCTCGACGTCCCGCGGGGGAGTGGGCCGCGTCGCAGGGTCGACCTGGGCCACGACCCCGTCACCGCGCAGGTCGATGCCGTTGGCCGAACGGTCCCCCGCCGTGCGGACATCGGCGAAGCCCAGCCACTTCAGGTACTGCGCGGCGGCGGCGACCGCGTCCCGCGCGGTACGGATGGTCACCGGCCGGAACGGCGGCCGCGGCGCGGGCGCCGCCGGCCCCGGGAAGGCCCGCCGCGCCGGGGCGACCGGGCGCTCGGGCACCCGCAGGGCCCGGGTGTCCACCGGCAGCCGGACCACCGCCCCGCAGTCGCAGTCGAGTTCGGGCTGCGGCCACTGGTCGTCACGGCCGCAGTCCGGGCAGCGCATGGCCACCCAGGAGTCGTCCCAGGAACGGTGGCGGATCCGCAGCGGGATGCCGCCGCGCAGGATCGGCAGGGCCAGCGGCGTGCCGCAGGCGCAGGGGAAGGCGGGTGCGGTGTAGGCGTGCTCCCGGCGGCAGGCCGGACAGCGCACGGGCACGCTCTCTGCCATGGTTCGCGACTCCTGGGCGGTGCGGCGGCGGTCACCGGCGGTCCGGCGACGGCGGTCCGGCGACGGCGGTGCTCGCCGGGCGCGCGCCGGGTGCTCGGCGGTACGGTCCTGCCGTCCATCGTCGCGTACGAGGCGCCCCTCGCGCACCCGCCTTGGCGTCCCCGGTCGCGGTACGCGGCTGCCGGGTCACGCAGCGACCGCGTCACGCGACGACCGCCGCCCGGGGCCCGGTCCCGCCCCCGGCCCGGTCGCGGTCACCGGTCCCCGGGCGGGCCCGGTCCGCGCCGCCTCGACCTACCCCTCAGAAGCTCTCGGCGGCGCGGACGTTCGTGATCCGGGCGGCGGCGCCCCATCGGGCGCGACACGACAGGTCGGGGCGCCGCCGCCCGGAAACCGGGGTCAGCCCCTGGCCGGGAGACCGGACAGGCGCTCCACTCCGCGCAGCAGGGCGGAGTGGTCGAGGCCGCCGTCGCCCTGGGCCCGCAGCGAGGCGACGAGGTTCGCCACCACCGAGCCGACGGGTAGGGCGGCGCCGACGGTGCGGGCGGCGTCGGTGACGATGCCCATGTCCTTGTGGTGCAGGTCGATGCGGAAGCCCGGGGCGAACTCGCGGTCGAGGAAGTTGCGCTTCTTGCGGGTCAGCACCGTGGATCCGGCGAGACCGCCGTTCAGCACGTCCAGCGCCGCGCTGAGGTCGACGCCGGACTTCTCCAGGAAGACCACCGCCTCCGCGCAGGCCTGGATGTTCACCGCCACGATCAGCTGGTTGGCCGCCTTGACGGTCTGCCCGGCGCCGTGCGGACCGCACAGGACGACGGTCTTGCCGAGGGCGTCGAACAGGGGCCGCGCCTCGTCGAAGTCGGCCTGATCGCCCCCCACCATGATCGACAGCACCGCCTCGATCGCTCCCGCCTCGCCACCCGAGACGGGCGCGTCCAGGACGCGGATCCCCTTGTCCGCCGCCGCGGCGGCGAGGTCGACCGAGGTCTGCGGGGTGATCGAGGACATGTCGATCAGCAG
This sequence comes from Actinacidiphila sp. bgisy167, assembly GCF_057707665.1. NCBI lineage: Bacteria > Bacillati > Actinomycetota > Actinomycetes > Kitasatosporales > Streptomycetaceae > Actinacidiphila > Actinacidiphila sp. bgisy167. The sequence continues at coordinate 60,671 of NZ_JBYIQP010000002.1, forward strand.
GGTGCCCGGCCGGGCGTTGGCCAGGATGCCGTCCTCGCCGTAGGCGACGGCCTCCACCTGGGGGGAGGCCGGCACCATGGTGACGACGACGTCGGCCTCCTTCACGGCCTCCGCGACCGATCCGGCGGGCGTGCCGCCCGCCGCGGCCAGGCGGTCGAGCTTGTCCTGCTCAAGGGTGTAGCCGGTGACGGGGTACCCGGCCTTGATCAGGTTCTCCGACATGGGGGAGCCCATGATGCCGAGGCCGATCCACGCGACCCTCGGAAGTACGGTGGTCATGATGTCCTCTCCGGATCACTTGTCGGCGGGGGTGAGCCAGTCGAAGGAGGCGGCGCTGCCCTGCGGGCCCGGCTTGTACTCCAGGCCGACCCAGCCGTCGTAGCCGGCGTCGTGGAGCCGGTCCAGGAGGGCGGCGAGCGGCAGGGAACCCGTGCCGGGCGCGCCCCGGCCGGGGTCGTCGGCGATCTGGACGTGGCCGGTGCGGTCCGCGTAGGCGTCGATCACGGCGGGCAGGTCCTCGCCGTTCATCGACAGGTGGTAGAGGTCGAGCAGGAACCGGGCGTTGTCCAGACCCGTCTCGGCGTTGACCTTGTCGACGACCTCGACCGCGGCGGCGGCGCTCACCAGCGGGTAGTCCGGCGACTCCGGCTTGTTCAGGGCCTCGACCAGCAGCACCGCGCCGACCCGGTGGGCCGCGTGCGCGGCCCTGACCAGGTTCTCCAGGGCGAGTTCGTCCTGCGCCTCGGGACTCACGCCCTCCATCCGGTTGCCGTAGAGCGCGTTGAGCGCCGTGCAGCCCACGGAGCGGGCGAAGTCGGCGGCGACGTCGATGTTGGCGCGGAAGCGCGCGGACTCCTCGCCCGGCACGGACAGGGCGCCGCGGTCGGGGCCGGGGAGCTCGCCCGCGTAGAAGTTCAGCCCCACCAACTGGGTGCCGGCCTCCCGCAGGGCGTCCCGCAGGGCGTCGAGTTCGGACTGCGGAGGGGTCGGCATCCGGGTCCACGGCCACCACAGCTCGACCGCGGAGAAGCCGGCCGCGGCGGCCGCCGCGGGACGCTCCAGCAGCGGGAGTTCCGTGAAGAGGATCGAGAGGTTCACATCGAAGCGCGTGGAGTCGAAGCCCATCACATGCGCCCTTCCGTAATACGGAAACTTGTTTCTGCCTAACGGAAGTCTAGGAGCCGGACTGCGGCTGTCAAGGGGGATGTCCGGGCAAGCCCCTGACCAGCTAGGTTGAGGACGTGCGCTTGAGAGTCGAATTCACCACCGAGCCGTTCGACCTGTCCGAGCCCCCGCGCCACGCCGTGGTCGGCCGCGAGGTCCTGGAGACGGCCGGACTGGACGCCGTCGACGTCGGCCCCTTCGGCAACTCGGCGGAGGGCGGGACGGAGCAGGTCGTCGCGGTCGTCGGCGAGCTGCTGCGGCGCACCCTGGAGGCCGGCGCGACCAGGGTGTCGCTGCAAGTCAACGTCCTTCGGGAGGCGGACCGGTGACCGAGGCGGACGAGCATCCGTTCAGCGCGGCGATCAGGCCGCTCGCCGACGCGCTGGGCGCCGAACTGGTGCCCCCGGCCGAGGCGCGCGGTGACGACGTGGTGCTCAGCTGGGAGGGCGCGGAGGTCGTCGCCGTACGGCTCCCGCACCTCGCGGACTCGCTCGACCACATCCTGGCCGACCTCCGGCGCCGGCACGGCAAGGAGTTGTCGGAACTGGGGCGGAAGGAGAAGCAGATGATCGTCCGCAGCCTTGAGGAACGCGGCGCCTTCTCGGTGCGGCACGGGGTCGAGACGGTCGCCTCGGCGCTCGGCGTGAGCCGCTTCACCGTCTACAACTACCTCAACAGGGAGAACGCGGCGAAGGGCGATGGATAGGGCCGGCCCGGATCCCACCGGGCCCACTTTCACCAGCACCGGCACGCCACCAGCCCCGGGCGGCGCGCCCCCGTCCTCCTTCCCGGACCGAACCGGCGCCGGGAAAGATCGTTGGCGGTCTCCCCCTGGGGGCCTGCTCGCTGCCAGGGCCCCCGGCTCCGCGCATCCGGCGTCCGTCCGGGCGTCATGGGTGGCGACCTTTCAACAAACTGTTGACGTCGCATGGTGGACGCTTCTAGCGTGCCGTTGTGACGTCCCGTCCCTTCCCGGGCCTGGCCCGGTTCGACGCCTCCGGCGGACCGGAGGCGGCAGCGCTGCTGCGCGAGGTCTGCGCGAGCCGCTCCTGGGGCGCCGCCGTCCTGGCGGCCCGCCCGTACGGCACCCTCGACGCGCTCCTCGCCGCCTCCGACGCCGCCACGGCCGGCCTCACCGCCGACGACCTGGCCGAGGCGATGGCGGGCCACCCGCCGATCGGCCGTCCCCGCCCCGGCGACCCGGTCTCCGCCCGTGAACAGCGCGGCGTGCGGGACGGCCAGCGCGAGGAACTGCTCGCGCTGAACCTCGCCTACCAGGAGCGGCACGGCCACGTCTTCCTCATCTGCGCCACCGGCAGGACCGGCGAGCAGATGCTGGCCGCGCTCGAGGAGCGGATCGGCAACGACCCGGACACCGAGCGCGAGATCGTCCGCACCGAACTCGCGGGGATCAACCGCGTCCGCCTCACGCGCCTCTTCGGAGGCGCCGCTCAGGAAGACCCCCCATGACCTCCGTCTCCACGCACGTCCTGGACACCAGCCGCGGCCGCCCCGCGGGGGGTGTGCCCGTCACGCTCGCGGTGCGCTCCGGCAGCGACGCCGCCTGGGTGCCGCACGGCGCCTTTGAGACCGACGCCGACGGCCGCTGCAAGGACCTGCCCGACCTGCCGGACGGCACCACCCACGTCCGGCTGGAGTTCGCCACCGAGCACTACCTCGCCGACCGGGGCGGCGGCGCCTTCTTCCCGGAGGTGGCGACCGTCTTCGCCGTCGAGCCGGGCGAGCACTACCACGTACCGCTGCTGCTCAACCCGTTCGGCTACTCCGTATACCGAGGGAGCTAGCACCGACATGCCGTCCACCCGACTCGGCCAGAACCAGTACGGCAAGGCGGAGACCCGCGTCGTCCACGTCACCCGCGACGGCGCGACCCACCACGTCAAGGACCTGAACGTCTCCGTCGCCCTCTCCGGCGCCATGGACGACGTCCACTACCACGGCAGCAACGCCGCAGTGCTGCCCACCGACACCGCCAAGAACACGGTCTTCGCCTTCGCCAAGCAGTACGGCGTCGCGTCCGTCGAGCAGTTCGGCATCCACCTCGCCCGGCACTTCGTCACCAGCCAGGAGTCCATCGACCGGGCCAGGATCCGCATCGAGGAGTACGCGTGGGAGCGGATCGCGCCGGAGCACTCCTTCGTCCGCGGCGGCCGGGAGACCCGCACCACCGAGGTCGCCTACGACGGCGCGCGCTGGCAGATCGTCTCCGGGCTCAAGGACCTCGTCGTCATGAACACCACCGACTCCGAGTTCCGGGGCTTCGTCAAGGACCGCTACACCACGCTGCGCGAGACCGGTGACCGCGTCCTCGCCACTGAGGTCAGCGCCCGCTGGCGATTCAACTGGACCCGCGACGAGGACCCCGCCCCGCGGTGGCAGGAGTCCTACGCCGAGGTGCGCCGCCACCTCCTCGACGCCTTCGCCGGCACCTACTCGCTCTCCCTGCAGCAGACGCTGTACGCGATGGGGGACCGGGTCGTCGAGCACCGCCCCGAGATCGACGAAGTACGGCTCTCGCTCCCCAACAAGCACCACTTCCTCGTCGACCTCGAGCCGCTCGGCCTCGAGAACGACACCCTCGACAGCGCGGTGTACTTCGCGGCCGACCGCCCCTACGGCCTCATCGAGGGCACGGTCCTGCGCGAGGGCGCCGAGCCCCGCATCCCGGTGACGGACTGAGAGGCCCCGCCCATGACTGTCTTCGCGCAGCGCGTCGTCATCGAGAACTGTGCCGTGGCCACCGTCGACGCGCACGACACGGAGTACCCGTCAGGCCATGTCGTCGTCGCCGGCAACCGCATCGAGTCCGTCGGCCCGGGACCCGCGCCCACCGGACTGGACGGCGTCGTACGCAGGGTGGACGGCACCGGCCACCTGCTCACTCCCGGCCTGGTCAACACCCACCACCACTTCTACCAGTGGATCACCAGGGGCCTGGCCACCGACCGCAACCTCTTCGGCTGGCTCGTCGAGCTCTACCCCACCTGGGCGCGGATCGACGAGCAGATGACCCACGCGGCCGCCCAGGGCTCCCTGGCGATGATGGCCCTCGGCGGTGTCACCACCGCCATGGACCACCACTACGTCTTCCCGCGCGGCGCCGGCGACCTGTCCGGCTCCATCATCCGGGCCGCCGCCGGCATGGGTGTGCGCTTCACCCTCGCCCGCGGCTCGATGGACCGCGGCGAGTCCGACGGCGGACTGCCCCCGGACTTCGCCGTCGAGACCCTCGACGCGGCGCTGGCCGCCACCGAGGAGACGATCGACGAGCACCACGACGCCGCGTTCGACGCCATGACGCAGATCGCCGTCGCCCCCTGCTCGCCGTTCTCGGTCTCCACCGAACTGCTGCGCCAGGGGGCGGAACTGGCCCGGCGCAAGGAGGTGCGCCTGCACACCCACGGCAGCGAGACCGTGGAGGAGGAGCAGTTCTGCAAGGAGCTGTTCGGCATGGGGCCGACGGACTACTTCGAGTCCACCGGCTGGCTCGGCGAGGACGTCTGGATGGCGCACTGCGTCCACATGGCCGACTCCGACATCGCCGCCTTCGCCCGCACCCGGACCGGCGTCGCCCACTGCCCGTCCTCCAACGCCCGCCTGGCCGCCGGGATCGCGCGCGTCCCCGACATGCTCGCGGCCGGCGTCCCGGTGGGCCTCGGCGTGGACGGCACCGCGTCCAACGAAGCGGGCGAGCTGCGGACCGAGCTGCGCAACGCCCTGCTCGTCAACCGCCTCGGCGCCCACCGGGAAGCCGCGTTGACGACCCGTCAGGCGCTGCGGCTGGGCACATACGGGGGCGCCCGGGTGCTCGGCCGGGCCGAGCAGATCGGCTCCCTGGAGCCAGGGAAACTGGCGGACCTCGTCCTGTGGCGGATGGACACCCTCGCCCACGCCTCGATCGCCGACCCGGTCGCCGCGCTGGTCCTCGGCGCGCCGGCCCCCGTGACCCTCTCCCTGGTCGACGGCCGCCCGGTGGTCGAGGACGGCCGCCTGGTCACCGCTGACGAGGAAGCCATCGCGCGCGCCACCCGGGACGAGGCACGGCGGCTCGCGCGGATCGCCGGTCGGGCGGGCTGACCCGCGCGGCCGGCCGCGGGCTTCGGGGCGGTGCGGGACCTGGCCGCACCCGACCCGCCTGCGGTGTTCACGTCGAACGGCGCACCGCCGGGCCCCGCCCCTGGAGGCGGCCCTGCGCCTCGCGCAGGACCGCGCCGCCGCGGGCGACGGTGTAGAGGTCGGTCGGCACCGGCCAGCCCTTCTGCCCCGCGTGGTCGCCGTTGAGTCTGCGCGCCCACTTGCTGTAGTCGGTCTCCAGGCCGTTTCCGGTGATGCGGATGCCGGGCGGCACCATCCGGGCGGCGCCGGAGGCCGGTTCGGCGACCGTGTGCCTCAGGGTGATGAACAGCGCCTGGTTGGCGGGATGGTCCGGTCCCGCCGAAAGGTGCCGCGCGACGACCTCCCGGCGCACGGGCAGCCACAGCCGCAGCGCCGCCCGCGCCGACCGGGGGAGCGCGAACTCCTGCCGGGTCGCCGTGGTCCTGCCGGGCAGGTTCACGGTGAGCCGGATGCGGGACTCCCCGGCCGACAGATCGGTGACGTCGGCGGCCACCAGGCCCTCGCGGGGCACCGCCGTAGCCCACAGCAGCTCCAACGCCGCCAGCATCCGCAGCCGGTACGGCTCGCGGCGCGGCTCCCCGGGGGTGCTCAGCGCCCGGCGCAGCACGATGTGCCCGGTGAAGTCGAGCGGCTCCTTCGTGTGCTTGGACCACGGGCGCATCCCGCGGGCCTGCCAGGCGAACGCGGGGCGCCCGGCGGCCCGGTTGAGGTCGGCGACGCCGTCCATGATGTCGCGCTGGCTGGCGGGGGTGAGCGGGCGGCCGACCTGGCCGCCCCGGGTGCGGTAGCGGCCGGCCGCGATGCGGCCGAGCACGGTGTCCGGCTGACCCGGGTGGCCGAGAACGGCGTCGTCGAACAGGTCGTCGAGGCCGCGCAGGGCGTGCGGCGGGACGTCGGCGGCCGCGCGTTCCAGTACCGCGGTGGCCTTGCGCAGGCGTTGCTCCCGGGACCGGGAGGTGGCGATGGCCGGGTCGGCGAGGGCGCTTTCCAGCGCCGCACGCAGCTGGGGGAGGGCGGGCGTGTTCACCCTCAGCAGGGTAGGGGCGGGCGCCGACAGTCGGACACAGAGAGTAATGCAAGGGCCCAGACTTTCGTCCGCCCCCGCACGGGCTGCTGGGCGTGCCGCGGCGCCGGGCCGCAAGGGTCCCCGCGGTGTGGGCGAGGGGCCAGCGGTGCCGGTCCGCGCGGGTGAACGGCGGGCCGTGCACAGGGGCCGGGTAGCGCGGCAGGTCCGCTCGGGCGAGGCTGGTGCCACGATCCTTGAGCACAGGGAGCAGCAGCGATGATCCGCACCGACGCCCTCAACGAGCCCGCCGTCCGCGCCTTCGTCTCGGCGGTGAACTCCGGGGACCGGGAGGCGTTCGAGGCCGCGCTGGCCGAGAACGCGACGATGTCCGACGACGGCTCCGACCGCGACCTGAAGGAGTGGGCGGAGCGCGAGATCTTCGAGTCCCACGGCCACATGGACGTGCAGTCCCAGGACTCCTCGGGGCTCACCCTGATCGCGGACTACCGCAATGACGCGTGGGGCGAGATGCGCACGAAGTGGCGCTTCACCGTGGACGACGGGAAGATCAGCCGTTTCGACACCGGCCAGGCCTGAGCACGGCGTCGGGCCGGCCGGTCAGGCGGGCGAGCCTGACCGGCCGGCCGTCGCTCCGGGAGGGCGGCGGCCCCGGTTCAGTCGAGCAGTTCGTATGCCGGCAGCGTCAGGAAGTCGACGTAGTCCTCGTCGAGCGCCGTCTTCAGCAGCAGGTCGTGGGCCTGCTGCCAGCGTCCGGCGGCGAAGGCCTGTGCGCCGGTCTCCTCGCGGACGGCCGCGAGTTCGCGATCGGCGAGGGAGCGTACGAGGTCGGCCGTGACCTTCTCTCCGGTGTCGGCGAGGACCACGCCCGCGTTCACCCACTGCCAGATCTGGGAGCGGGAGATCTCGGCCGTGGCCGCGTCCTCCATCAGGTTGAAGATGGCGACGGCGCCCGAGCCGCGCAGCCACGACTCGATGTAGCGGGTGCCGACCTGGACGGCGTTGCGCAGCCCCTCGTAGGTGGGTCTGGCGTCGAGGGAGTCGACGGCCAGCAGGTCGGCGGCGGTGACGTGGACGTCCTCGCGCAGCCGGTCCTTCTGGTGGGGCCGGTCGCCGAGGACGGCGTCGAAACAGGCGCGGGCGATGGGCACGAGGTCGGGATGGGCCACCCAGGAGCCGTCGAAGCCGTCGTGGGCCTCGCGGTCCTTGTCGGCCCTGACCTTGTCGAAGGCGACGGCGTTGGCCTCGGCGTCGCGCCGGGAGGGGATGAAGGCGGCCATGCCGCCGATGGCGTGGGCGCCGCGTTTGTGGCAGGTGCGGACGAGCAGGTCGGTGTAGGCGCGCATGAAGGGGGCGGTCATCGTCACGGCGTTGCGGTCGGGCAGGACGTAGCGTTCGCCCGCGTCGCGGAAGTTCTTCACGATGGAGAACAGGTAGTCCCAGCGGCCGGCGTTGAGGCCGGAGGCGTGGTCGCGCAGCTCGTAGAGGATCTCGTCCATCTCGAAGGCCGCGGTGATGGTCTCGATGAGGACGGTGGCGCGGATGACGCCCTGTTCGACGCCCAGGTGGTCCTCGGCGAAGACGAACACGTCGTTCCACAGGCGGGCTTCGAGGTGCGACTCGGTCTTGGGGAGGTAGAAGTAGGGGCCCTTGCCCTTGGCGAGCAGGCGCCGGGCGTTGTGGAAGAAGTAGAGGCCGAAGTCGGCGAGGGCGCCGGGGACGGGTTCGCCGTCGACGGTGAGGTGGCGTTCGTCGAGGTGCCAGCCGCGGGGGCGCATGACGACGGTGGCGAGGTCCTTCTCGTCCGCCAGCGCGTAGGACTTGCCTTCAGGGGTGGTGAAGTCGATGCGGCGTTCGTAGGCGTCGATCAGGTTGACCTGGCCGCCGATGACGTTCTGCCAGGTGGGGGCGGAGGCGTCCTCGAAGTCGGCGAGCCAGATGCGGGCACCGGAGTTGAGGGCGTTGATGGTCATCTTGCGGTCGGTGGGGCCGGTGATCTCCACGCGGCGGTCGTTCAGCGCGGTGGGGGCGCCGGCGACCCGCCAGTCGCCCTCGCGGATGTGGGCGGTTTCCGGGAGGAAGTCCAGGGTGCCGGTGCGGGCGATCTCGGCGCGGCGTTCCCTGCGCTTGGCGAGGAGTTCGTCGCGGCGCGGCGTGAACCGGCGGTGCAGTTCGGCGAGGAAGGCGAGTGCCTCGTCGGTCAGTACCTCCTCGGCGCGCGCGACGGGGGGTGCGGTGTCGGCGACGACGGCGTGCGGTGCGGGGCCTGGTGCGGACATGTCCCTGACTCTCCTCTTGCCGGTGAGGGGTGGCGTGCGGCCGGGGGAGCCGGGCGGCCGCCGCGCCCCGGTCGGCTCGGGGCGCCGGTCCGGGCGGGGGAGGGCCGCGAGGCGCGCCGACCGTACGGGCGCTTCTGCTGTGTGGAGCATAGTTTCTGCATTGCGGAACTTCAACGTTCTGTGGTATTCGGTGCCGGGGGCTCCGGCCGCTCCGGCGGCGCCGCCAGCAGCCGGAGGTCGTCCGGGGTGTCGATGTCGGCGGGATCCGCGACGTCCCCGCACTCGACGTGCACGATCGCCTCCGCGTGCCGCCTCAGGTAGGAGCGTGCCCCCCGGTCCCCCACCGCACTCGCGGCGATCGGCGGCCAGTGGGCGGCGCCCAGCAGGATCGGGTGGCCGGGCCTGCCGCCGTAGGTGGCACGGGCGAGGGTGCGCGGCGAGGCGCAGGCGGCGGCGACCCGGGCCACCGCCGCGGCCCCGATCCCCGGCTGGTCCACCAGGAGCACGACGACGGCCGGCGCGCCGGTGCCCGCCAGCGCATCGAGGCCGGCGCGCAGCGAGGAGCCCATGCCCTGCTCCCAGTGCGGGTTCACGGTGACGGCGTAGCCGTCCAGGGCGGCCTGCCGGCGCACCTGCGCGGCCGCCGCGCCCAGCACGATGTGGACCGGGCCGCAGCCGCCGGCGCGCAGCGTCGCCGCCGCGTGCTCGACCAGCGGACGGCCGCCGTACTCCAGCAGCGCCTTCGGGCGGCCGCCCAGCCGCCTGCCCCCGCCTGCCGCGAGCAGCAGCCCGGCGACGGCGCCCGTGCCCGCGTCGCGTTCCACGCCTCCTGGATGTCTCACGCCTCCTGGATACCGCGGACGGGGGAGTGGGGAAAGGACTGGCATGACGAGCTGGATCATCGCCGTGCGGCACGGCGAGAGCGAGGCGAACGCGGCTTTCGCCCGAGGCAGGTCCCTGCCCGGGGTCCGGGACGCCGACGTGGCGCTGACCGCGCTCGGCCGGGAGCAGTCGGCGCTGCTCGGCCGCGATCTGCTGGCCCTGCCCGACGCCGAGGCGCCCGGCCGGGTCTGCTGCTCGCCCTTCGTTCGGGCCCGGCAGACCCTGAGGGCCGTCCAGGAGGTCCTTGTGGCCGCGGGCGGCGCACCGCTGCCCGTCACCTGTGACGAGCGGCTCCGGGACCGCCAGATGGGCCTGCTGGAGCTCCTCACCCCGGAGGAGATCCGTGAGCGCTTCCCGGAGCAGGCGCGGCGGCGCGAGCGCGAGGGTGAGGCCGTGTACCGCCCGCCGGGTGGGGAGTCGGTGCGGGACGTCGAGGCCCGTGTCCGGGACTTTGCGGCGGATGTCGTCGCCCGTCCGGGGCCGCCGCTGCTGGTCGTCACGCACGACGCGGTGGTGCTGGCGTTGTGCGGCCTGCTCGGGACGCCGCCGCCCGGCGACGCCCGTGTGGTTAACGCCTCGATGGCCCGCTGGTGGCGTGCCGGGGGCGGTTGGCGGCTCGTGGACTGGAACCGGGTCGCGGCCCGCGCGGGTGGCGGCGGCGGGGTGTGACGGGCGGCGCGCGGTCGGAACGGATTTCGCTCTGTGTGTAGCGGGGGGAGCGTTCCGTCGCGTTTAATGTCCTCCCCGACAAGGCGGGTCGGATGGGGCCGGCCGGCCTGGGGGATGACCGGGGCCTACTCGTGGGGGACGTATCAGTGGTGAAGGACATGACTGCCCGTGTGGCGGTCGACGAGGGCGGCAGCCTCGACCCGCGGGTGACCGCCCTGCGGGCCGCGGTGGCCCGTTGCCGCCGTGAACTTGCCGGGTACCGCGCCGACTTACCGGACCGGCGCATCGCCGAGGACGAGCTGACGGCGCTGGCCGCCGCGGCCGCCGCCGGTGTCCCGGACGTCCTGCGGCTGCGCCGCGGCCTGCTGGTGATCGCCGGATCGCTCGGCTCCGTGAGTGCGCTGGCCGGCGCCCTCGCCGAGGTGCGGGGGGCCATCGAGCTGTTCGGCGCCCCGCGCCCGCAGTGACCCGGGGCGCCGCCGCGCCCTGTCGTCCGGGCCTTTGCCGGTCCGGTCGTCCACGGCCCGCGTCGTCGGGGGCCTGCCATGAGGACGCCCGGCCCTCGCGGGGGCGCGGTGCCGGGCCGGGCGTCTTTGCGCGGGCGGCTGGGGGAGCGGCCGTGACGGCGGGGCCGGGGCCGGTCAGCCCCCGAGCTCGGCCAGCCGGGGCACGGCCGGAGCGCAGCGGCTCTCGATCCAGCCGGCCGGCTCGGCGTCCGGTGGCATCACGATGACCGTGTCGACGCCGAGCGCGGCGTAACCGGCCATGTCGGCGACGAAGGCATCGGTGTCACCGCTGCGGAGGGAGTCGCCGGCGAAGAGCAGGGTCTTGCGGATCCGCGCGTAGTCGCGTCCGGCCTCGTCGCAGTGCGCCCGCAGCACCTCGAGCTTGTGCGCGACCTCGGCGGTCGAGGAGGCGAAGAGGTTGCAGGCGTCGGCGTAGCGCGCGACCAGGCGGAGCGTCTTGCGCTCGCCGCCGCCCCCGATCATGATCTCCGGGCGGGGTGTGCTCACCGGGGCCGGGTGGCCGAGGGTCTCCGCCAGGGAGTAGTGCGTGCCGTCGAAGGGGCCGTCGTCGTCCTGGTCCCACATCTGCAGGCAGATCCGCAGCGTCTCCTCCAGCCGTTCGAAGCGCTCCGCGAGTGGCGGGAAGGGCACGCCCAGGCCCAGGTGCTCGCGTGCGTACCAGGCCGCCCCGAGGCCGAGGGTCGCCCGGCCGCCGGACAGGACGTCGAGGGTGGTCGCGATCTTCGCCAGCAGGCCGGGGTGGCGGTAGGTGACCCCGGTGACGAGGACGCCCAGCCGGACGGAGGAGGTGCGGGCGGCGAGGAAGCCCAGAGTCGTGTAGGCCTCCAGCATCGCGGCCTCGGCGCCGCCGTTGTTCTCCATTTGGAAATAGTGGTCCATCACCGACAGCCAGCTCGCGCCGGCCGACTCGGCGGCCTCACCGGCGGCGGCGAGCGCGGGCGCGAGGCCGGCGGGTCCCGCGGGGTGGTCGAACTTCGTGAGGTGCAGTCCCAGTCGCATGGTTCCACCGTCCGTCGTGGTCGCTACGGTGACGACCGTAGGTCGTGGAGTGCGCTCGAGGTCAAGCAGCCGTGGCTGCCGTCACCCCGCCGGGCGCACGCCGCCGTCACCCCGCCGGGCGCCGCCGTCACCCCGTGCCGACCCGGCGCGCCCGGCCGGGGGCGTGGGCATCAGACCGTTCGCGCGTCGGCCGTCGCGGGTTCGTCGGCCTCCCAGCGCAGCAGGTCGCCCGGCTGGCACTCCAGCACCTCGCAGAGCGCGGCGAGGGTCGCGAAGCGCACCGCCTTGGCGCGGCCGTTCTTGAGCACGGCCAGGTTGGCGGGGGTGATCCCGACGCGGTCCGCGAGTTCGCCCACGGACATCTTGCGTCTGGCCAGCATCACGTCGATGTCGACGGCGATCGGCATCAGATCACCTCGGCCAGTTCGTCCCGCATCCGTGCGGCCTCGACGTCGCGGGCGACGGCCTGGGCGAGCAGCATCCGCAGCACGAGCACGATGAGCGCGACCCCGAGGACGGCCACGCCGACGCCGCCCATGATGACCGTGACACCGGGGTCGTCCCGCTGGCCCGGCGCATTGAGCAGGGTGACAGCGAACCAGACGAGGGCGGCCGCCACGATGGCGCCGATCATGACGTCCACGTAGCGGAAGGCGGCGTGGGAGAACACGGTGCCACGCCGCACCATCGCCACCAACCGCCATACGCAGACCAGGGCCACCTGGGCCGCCACGAGGCCCAGGATCGTGACCAGGCGCAGCGGGGTCAGCGGGAGCGACCCGTCCTCCGGGTCGGTGGCCAGCGCCCACACCATCAGTGCCTGTATGCACACCGAACCCGCGAGCAGCACCGCGAGCACGGCACGCAGCGCGAGCAGCGTCAGCTTTCCCATTGCCTCTCCCTCGATCGTCCTTCGATGGAAAGCTATCGACTTTCGATAGGTGAGGCAAGAGCTGTACCCGCTGGGGCGAAAGGTGGTGGTGCCCGGGGTCAGGCGGCGCCGCTGCCGGTCAGTGCGGCCGACAGACTCCGCGCCACGCCTTGCAGCACCGGCACGATCTTCTCGACGGCCGCCTCCGTGACCCGTCCGGCGGGTCCGGAGATGGAGATGGCGGCGGCCGTGGGGGAGTCGGGGACCGTGACGGCCAGGCAGCGCACACCGACCTCCTGCTCGTTGTCGTCCACGGCGTAGCCCTGGGCGCGGATGCGCTCCAGCTCGGCGAGGAAGGCGTCCGGGTCGACGATGGTCCGCTCGGTGGCCGCCGGCATGCCGGTGCGGGCCAGCAGGGCCCGTACCTCCTCCGGGGGGACGTGCGCCAGCAGGGCCTTGCCGACGCCGGTGCTGTGCGGCAGGACGCGCCGCCCGACCTCGGTGAACATCCGCATCGAGTGGCGTGAGGGGACCTGGGCGATGTAGACGACCTCGTCGCCGTCGAGGAGGGCCATGTTGGCGGTCTCGCCGGTGGCCTCGACCAGTTCCGCCAGATAGGGGCGGGCCCAGGTGCCCAGGAGGCGGGCCGAGCTCTCGCCGAGGCGGATCAGCCGGGGGCCGAGCGCGTAGCGGCGGTTGGGCTGCTGGCGCACGTAGCCGCAGCCGACCAGGGTGCGCATCAGCCGGTGGATCGTGGGCAGGGGGAGCCCGCTGCTCGCGGACAGTTCGCTGAGGCCCACCTCGCCGCCCGCGTCGGCCATCCGCTCCAGCAGGTCGAAGGCGCGTTCGATGGACTGGACGCCCCCGGCGCGGTCTGACGCCACGTTTCCTCCCCAGGCGGACGGTGGTGAAAGCGCAGCCTACCGGCCCTGACCAGGCAGGCGACGCCGTGAGCGGCGGTCGTGGGGCGGGCGGTGGCCGTCGGGCTACGGAAAGCGCATTCCATTGGACGGAATCCTTCAACTGTACTGCGGGGACGCCTCGCGGTGCCCCCGGGGCGGGGTTGACGTGGCTCGGGGGCGGGCGGAGGATGCGGTTCAACAGAACGTTGACGTCCTGGGCGTTTGTCGGGGAAGGGGAGCCCGTGTCCGAGGCCGCTGACGGGATCGAACTCGTCCTGCGTTCACCGCGGGTGGTCACCCCGCACGGCGAACGCGCCGCCGACGTGGCCGTCGCGGGCGGCCGGATCGCCGCCGTTCTGCCGTACGGGGGCGAGCCCCCGGCGGGCGCCCGTCTGGTCGACCTCGGCACGGACGCCCTGCTCCCCGGCCTCGTCGACACCCACGTCCACGTCAACGAGCCCGGCCGCACCGCGTGGGAGGGCTTCGCGACCGCCACCCGGGCGGCCGCGGCCGGCGGCGTCACGACGCTGGTCGACATGCCGCTCAACAGCGTCCCGCCGACCACCACCGCCGCCCATCTGGAGGTCAAGCGCGCCACCGCCCGCGGCCGGGTCCACACCGACGTCGGGTTCTGGGGCGGCGCCGTCCCCGGCAACGCCGGCGATCTGCGTCCTCTGCACGACGCGGGGGTCTTCGGCTTCAAGTGCTTCCTGCTGCCCTCCGGGGTCGACGAGTTCCCGCCGCTGGCCCCGGTCGAACTGGAGGCGGCGATGCGGGAGATCGCCCGCTTCGACGGCCTGCTGATCGTCCATGCCGAGGACCCCCGGCTCATCGACGCCGCCCCGCCGCCCTCCGGCCGGGCGTACGCCGGATTCCTCGCCTCCCGTCCCCGCGCCGCCGAGAACGCCGCCGTCGAGGCGCTGATCGACCTCGCCCGCCGTGTGGACTGCCGGGTGCACGTCCTGCACCTGTCCTCCGCCGAGGCCCTGCCCCTGATCGCCGCCGCCCGCCGCGACGGCGTACGCCTGACGGCCGAGACCTGCCCGCACTACCTGACGCTCACCGCCGAGGAGGTCCCGGACGGCGCGACGGTGTTCAAGTGCTGCCCGCCGATCCGCGAGTCGGGCAACCGGGAGGCGCTGTGGCAGGGCCTGCTCGACGGCACCGTCGACTGCGTCGTGTCCGACCACTCGCCCTCCACCGCCGACCTCAAGCATCTCGACACCGGGGACTTCGGCGCGGCGTGGGGCGGCATCTCCTCCCTGCAACTCGGCCTGCCCGCGGTCTGGACCGACGCCCGCCGGCGAGGCGCCGCACTCACCGACGTGGTCCGCTGGATGGCGTCGGGCCCGGCACGCCTCGCCGGGCTCAGCACCAAGGGCGCCGTCGCCCCGGGCCACGACGCCGACTTCGCCGTCCTGGCGCCCGACGAGAGCTTCACCGTGGACCCGGCGGCGCTCCACCACCGCAACCCGGTCACCGCCTACGCGGGCCGCACCCTCACCGGGGTGGTGCGCAGCACCTGGCTGCGCGGGGAGCAGATCGCCGGCCACGGCGCGGCCGCCCACCCCTGCGGCCGCCTCATCGCAAGGGAGAACGCATGACCGCCGTCCCCCGGCACACCGGCGCCGCCCAGCCCTACGGCGGAGGCGACCCCTACGCCGACTACCGGGGCGCCGACCTGTCCTTCACACGTCTCGTCGACCTCGCCGACCGGCGGCTGGGCGCCGCGGTGACCGCCGCCAGCGACGAGTTCTTCGCCGAACGGGAGAACCTGCTCGTCCCAGGACGCGCGGAGTTCCGACCCGGGCACTTCGGACACAAGGGCCAGGTCATGGACGGCTGGGAGACCCGCCGCCGGCGCGGCACCGGCCCTGACAGCCCGCACCCCGGCGACGCCGAGCACGACTGGGCGCTGATCCGCCTCGCCGCCCCCGGCGTCGTACGCGGCGTGGTCGTGGACACCGCCCACTTCCGCGGCAACCATCCCGCGGAGATCGCCCTCGAGGCCGTCTGCGCACCGCTGTCCGCCGCGCCCGCGGACCTGCTCGGCGACGGTGTGCGGTGGACGGAACTGGTGCCCCGTACGGCCGTCGGCGGCCATGCCGCCAACGGATTCGAGGTGGCCGTCGAACGCCGCTTCACCCACCTGCGGCTCAAGCAGTTCCCCGACGGCGGCATCGCCAGGCTGCGCGTCCACGGCGAGGTCGTCCCCGACCCGGCGTGGCTGTCCGCGCTTGGCACCTTCGACCTGGTCGCGCTGGAGAACGGCGGCGCCCCCGAGGACGTCTCGGACCGCTTCTACTCCTCCCCGGTCAACCTCGTCCTGCCGGGCAGGTCGCACCGCATGGGCGACGGCTGGGAGACCCGCCGGCGCCGCGACAAGGGCCACGACTGGGTGCGCTACCGCCTCGCCGGGCAGGGCACCGTCCGCGCCGTCGAGATCGACACCGCCTACTACAAGGGCAACGCCCCCGGCTGGGCCGCCCTGCTCGGCCGGGACGGAGAGCACGGCGACTGGTTCGAGATCGTGCCGCGCTGCCCCCTGCGGCCCGACACCGTCCACCGCTTCGTCGTCGACGTCCCGCCCGCCACCCACGTACGCCTGGAGACCTACCCCGACGGCGGCGTCGCCCGCCTGCGCCTGTGGGGCTCGCTCACCGAAACGGGCGCCGCCCGCCTGGCCCGGCGCTGGGAGGACCTGGCCTGAGCGCCCGGGACCGCGGCGCCGACCGCCCGGCAAGCGGCATACGGGGACGCGGTTTTGTCGGGGCACGCCGCGCGCCGCAACATCGCCTGCACCGTCGGTACGAACGCAAGGCAGGACACTTCCTCGCGTTCGCCGGCATCCCCGCCGCTCTGATCTGCTACCGCAGACTTGTGAAGGTCATCACCTCGACGTGATCCGTAGAGTGCGGCTCCAAAGGGTGCGGCCCAAGGCGGGGGACCGTGCCACGACACACCGTCGAGGAACTCATGACTGACTACCTGGCTGCCGTGCTGGAGATGCTCGGCCCGGCCCAGAACGGCTTCGCGGACCCAGCTGCCTGGGACCGTCTCCACGCAGAGCTCGGCATAGAACTACCGCCCGACTACAGGGCACTCGTGGACGCGTTCGCCCCCATCCAGATCAACGGGCACCTGTACCTCCACCACCCCGCGACCGAACGGTGGAACCTGGGCGAACACATGCGCAGCACGATCAAGGCGTGGTCCGAGGTGCCGTGGGACGACCTCCATCTCGACCCGGACAAGGACCCCCGCCAGCTCTTCGGACTCGACGAGCTGAGCTTTGGCACCCCCAACGGGCTGTGGCCGATCGCGGGCACCGACAGAGGCGAGACCATCTTCCTGATCGCTGCCTCCGAGGCTCCGAGGCTCCTGGTGAGCTATCACGAAACCTGGGCAGAGCACCGCATTCTTTTCGTGGAATGGCTCTACCGCTATCTTGTCGGCGAGGACATGAGCGGGCCCAACAGTGCAGCCTTCTACCCTGGCCCCGTGAAGTTGCAGCGCCTTCCGATGTCCGCCGGCGAACGCACCGAACCTTGGTACGGCCCAGACCGCGGCATGTGAGAGGTCGCCACTTCCATTACAGCAGCCACCTGATGAGAGCACCTTCTCAGCGTGGCGCCGGCCGTCCAGTACCGGGCAGCCACCTGTACCTGGTTCGCCGGATCCGGCTGTCGAGCGGGCGGGTATGAGGCGCGACAACCCGGTTCACCCCAGGGCAAGCCCGCTCTGGGCAGGTAGCACTCCAGCCAAGCGGGTGTGAGAGCCCGTCGGCACGCGGCCCGGCAGCGGCCCGCTCCGGCTGCGCCCCGGACCAGCGGACAAACGTCGTCTCGACGCGAGGTGGCCAGCCCTCACGGCGTGCGGAGCACCGTTGGGTGCAGGCACGCCGAGAGGTCGAAGCCGCCGCCGAGGTGGCGTCAGGCCGCGCTGCGGCCGCGGCGCCGGTGGGCGGCGATGATGTCGGCGTAGCGGCGGCCGCTGCCCTTCACGGTCCGGCGCTGGGTCGCGTAGTCGACGTGGACGAGGCCGAAGCGCTTGGCGTAGCCGTACGCCCATTCGAAGTTGTCCAGCAGCGACCAGGCGAAGTAGCCGGCGAGCGGGGCGCCTGCGCGCACGGCGCGCGCGCAGGCCGCCAGGTGCTCCTCCAGGTAGGCGGTGCGCTCCGGGTCGTGGACCTGCCCGTCGGGGCCGACACGGTCCTCGTACGCCGAGCCGTTCTCGGTGACGTAGATCGTGCGGGCGCCGTACTCCTCGGTCAGCCGCAGCAGCAGCCGCTCCAGGCCGTCGGCGTGCACCTCCCAGTCCATCGCGGTGCGGCGGACGTCCGGGAGACGCACGGCACGGGTGCGGGGGACCGGCCCCGAGGGGTCGTCGGCGACGACGTCCCGGAAGTAGTAGTTGAGGCCCAGCCAGTCCAGCGGCGCGGCGATGGTCTCCATGTCGCCCGCCTGGACGGGCAGGTCGACCCCGTACAGCTCCAGCATGTCCTCGGGGTAGCCGCGGCCGTGGATCGGGTCCAGCCACCAGCGGTTGGTGTGCCCGTCGGCGCGCAGCGCCGCCGCGACGTCCTCGGGCCGGTCGGAGGCCGGCTCGCAGGGGCTGAGGTTGTTGACGATGCCGACCTGGGCGTTCGGGACAGCGGCGCGCAGCGCCTGAACCGCCAGGCCGTGGCCCAGGTGCAGGTGGTACGAGGCGCGGACGGCGGCCGTCAGGTCGGTGAGGCCGGGGGCCATCTCGCCCTGCAGGTGGCCGATCCAGGCGGAGCACAGCGGCTCGTTGAGCGTGGCCCAGTGGGTGACCCGGTCCCCGAGCCGCTCGGCCACAACGGCGGCGTAGTCGGCGAAGCGCAGCGCGGTCTCGCGCTCCGGCCAGCCGCCGCGGTCCTGCTGCGCCTGCGGCAGGTCCCAGTGGTAGAGGGTGGGGAAGGGGGTGATGCCCGCCTCCAGCAGGGCGTCGACCAGGCGGTCGTAGAAGGCCAGGCCAGCGGGGTTGACGGTGCCGCCGCCCTGCGGCACCACGCGCGGCCAGGCGATCGAGAAGCGGTACGCGTCCAGGCCGAGCCGGCTCATCAGGCCGATGTCCTCCGGCACGCGGTGGTAGTGGTCGCAGGCGATGTCACCGGTGTCGCCGTTCGCGACCTTGCCCGGAGTGCGGGAGAAGGTGTCCCAGATGGAGGGCGCTCGGCCGTCCTCGGCCACGGCTCCTTCGATCTGGTACGAGGCCGTCGCGGCGCCCCACACGAACTGGTCGGGGAGGGCGCTGAGGTCGAGGGTCACGGACTGCCTTTCGTTCGGGGGTGCTGAGGGTGGGGGCTCACTTGACGGCGCCGGCGGTCAGCCCGGCGACGAGGTAGCGCTGCAGGAGCAGGAACCCGGCGACGACGGGCACGCTGACCACGAGCGAGGCGGCCATGACCTGGTTCCAGTACACGTCGGTCTGCGTGGCGTAGCCCTGCAGGCCGACGGCGAGCGTGCGGCTGGTGTCGTTGGTCATGACGGAGGCGAACAGCACCTCGCCCCAGGCCGTCATGAAGGCGTACACGCAGACCGCGACGATGCCGGGCACGGCGGCCGGGACGACGACCCGGAACAGCGCTCCCAGCGGCCCGCAGCCGTCGACCATGGCGGCCTCGTCCAGGTCGCGGGGGATCGAGTCGAAGTAGCCCGCCAGCATCCAGACGGAGAAGGGGAGCGAGAAGGTGAGGTAGGTCAGGATCAGGCCGCCGCGGCTGCCGTACAGGGCGATGCCCGTCGCGTTGCCGAGGTTGACGAAGATCAGGAAGAGCGGCAGCAGGAAGAGGATGCCGGGGAACATCTGGGTGGACAGGATCGTCACCGAGAAGAAGCGGCGGCCCTTGAAGTCGTAGCGGCTGACCGCGTACGCCGCGAAGACCGCCACGGCGACCGAGCAGATCGTCGCCCCGCCCGCCACGACCAGCGAGTTCACGAAGTAGCGGGCGAGCGGCACGGTGTGCCAGATGTCGGCGTACGGGCGCAGGGTGAAACCGCTGGGGAACCAGCGGAACGGGCCCTGCACGTCCTGCAGCGGCTTCAGCGACGAGACGACCATGACGAACACCGGCGCCAGCGCGAAGGCCGTCAGCACGGCCAGAACGATCCGCCGGGTCCACACGAAGGAGCGCGGCGCGGCCATGGGGCTGCGGACCTCAGGCATCCTTCCTCCTCAGGGAGGTGGCGAGCAGGTAGAGCACCGTCACGACGAGCAGGAAGAGCAGCAGGAGCACGGACATCGCCGAGCCGGAGCCGAAGTTCCAGGTCACGAAGGACGACTGGTAGATGTGGATCGAGATCAGGTCCGCGGCGTCCGGCGCCGCCCGGCCGAACAGCACATAGGGCGTGTTGAAGTCGTTGAACGTCCACAGGAACAGCACCAGCACCAGGACCTGGTTGACCGGGCGCAGCGACGGCAGGGTGATCCGGCGGATCTGCTGCCAGATCCCGGCGCCGTCCATCGCCGCCGCCTCGTACAGCTCGCGGGGGATGTTCTGCAGGCCGGCCATCAGGCACAGGAACGCGAACGGCCACTGCCGCCACACCGACACCGTCACCAGCGCGAAGAAGCTGTTGTCGCCGATCAGCCAGAAGGGCCGGCCGTCGGTGAGGTGCAGCTGGTCGTGGATCACGTGGTTGATCATGCCGGTGTCCCGCTGGAACATGAACGACCAGGTGATCACCGCCGCGTAGACGGGCAGCGCGTACGGCACGAGGAAGACCGCGCGCAGCAGACCGCGACCGCGGAAGCGGTCCTGCATCAGGATCGCGGCGGCGGTTCCGAAGAGCCAGGACAGCCCGACCGCCAGCACCGTGAACTCGCAGGTGACGAGGAAGGACCCCAGCAGGTCCGCGCCGACGGGTGCGTTGAAGTCCACCGCCACGCGGTAGTTGTCGAGGCCCTTCCAGGGGGCGGACGACCAGTCGCTGATGAAGAACTGGGTGAGCTCCTTGAAGCTCATCACCACGCCGACGACCATCGGCACCAGGTGGATGAGCAGTTCCAGCGCGAGGGCGGGCAGTAGCAGGACGTACGGGAGCGACGCGCGCCGCAGCCGCGCCGGCGGGCGCAGCCGCGACAGCGGGGTCCTTCCCCCGGCGGCCTCGCGGCCGCCGGGGGAAGGCGCCTTGGAGTTGTGCCGCACGGGCGGCACGGTGGCGGTCATCGGTTCCTTCGTCCTCACGACGCCGGCATCTGCTGCTGGGCCTTTTCGAGGGCGGCCTTGACGCTCTCGGTGGTGACCGGGCGGCCGGCGGCGGCGTCGGCGAACAGGTCCTTCATCGCCGTGCCGACGGTGGTCTCGAACTGGCTCTCGTTGGCCACCTGCGGCAGCGGCGCCGCGCTGCCCGCGAGCGCGTCCGCGAGGACCTTCAGGTCAGGGGTGGCGAAGGCCGGGTCGGACTGGGCGGCCTTGACCGGCGGGAGCGAGCCGTAGGCGCCGTTGAGGATCTTCTGCTCGTCGTCGCTGGTCATGAACTTCACGAACTTCAGCGCGCCGTCGAGGTTGTCGGTCTTCTTGAAGACAGCCAGGTTGATGCCCGCGACCATCGAGTTCACCGCGGTGTCGCCGGTGGCGCCCGCGCTCTGGAACGGCACCTGGGCGACGCCGTAGTCCTCGGGCTTCATGCCGTGGGACTTCAGGGAGGAGCCGGCGGCCTGCCACAGCAGCATGGCGGCCTTGCCGGTGGCGAAGTCGGCGACGGACTGGTTGGCGGCGTACTCGGCGTTGCCAGGGGCGGCGATCTTGTCCTTGGCGATGAAGTCGATGTACTGCTTGACCGCGGCGACGGCCTCCGGGGTGGTGAAGGTCGGCTTGCCGGAGGCGTCGAAGAAGTCGGCGCCGTGCTGCTTGCCGAAGACGAAGGCGTGGTGGGCGTTCTCGGAGAGGTTGCCGCCCTCGACGGCGAGGCCGTACTTCCCGCCCTTGGTGAGCTTCTTGCCGTCGGCGACGAGCTCGTCCCACGTGGTGGGCGGGTTGGCGATGCCCGCGTCGGCGAACATCTTCTTGTTGTAGTAGAGGCCGTAGGCGAGGGAGTACAGCGGCACCGCGGCCGGGTCCTTGCCCTCGGCGCCCGTCGCGCCCAGAGCGGAGGGGACGAAGCGGTCCTTTCCGCCGATGGCTTCGAACGCCTTGGCGTCGAAGGGGTGCAGGGCGCCGGTGGCCTGCAGGGAGGCGGACCAGGTGTTGCCGATGTTGAGCACGTCGGGGCCCTGGCCGGAGGTGGCGGCGGCGAGGATCCGGTTGAGCAGGTCGGACCACGGGATGACCTCGAGCTTGACCTTGATCCCGGTCTGCTGCTCGAACTTCTTGAGTTCGGGCGTCAGGGTCTGCTTGTCGGCTTCGAGGCTGGCGCCCTGGTTGCTGGCCCAGTAAGTGAGCTCTTTGGGGCTGCCGTTGCCGCTGCCGTCGGTCGAGGAGCCGCCGCCGCACGCGGTGGCGGAGGCGATGAGCGCGGCCGCGAGCGCCGCGGCGGCCGTGGTGCGGGTGATGTGCATGACCGGGGGTCCCTCTCCAGGGTGGGTGCCTTAGGGGAATGAAGTACGTCACGCCTTAATTCAAGGCGTGATTTAACGTCTGAGGAAACATGGCGTCAAGACTTGGCGCAGCGATAGATTCAGCCGGGGAGGGAGCACCATGGCAGACCGAGGCAAGCGGACCGTACGCGACCTGCGGCGGGGCAACCGCTCGGCGCTCTTGCGGCACCTGTATTTCGAAGGACCGCTCAGCCGTCAGGAGTTGGCGAGGGACACCGGACTGAGCACAGGCTCCATCAGCAACGTCGTGGCCGAGCTCATCGCCGACGGCGTCGTCGAGGAGGCCGGCTCGGTCGAGTCCGACGGCGGCCGCCCCCGCGTCATGCTCAAGGTCGCACCGCGCCAGGGCTTCCTCATCGGCGTCGACGTCGGCGAGACCCGCGTCCGCGTCACCCTCTTCGACCTCGCCCTCACCGAACTGTCCTCCACCGACCGCCCGCTGGCCGACAGCGGCCACGACGTCGCCCTGGTCGTCCAGCTCATCCTCGACGGCCTGTCCGTCGTCCTGCAGGACACCCGCGTCGACCCCGCCCTCGTGCTCGGCGTCGGCATCGGCGTGCCCGGCATCGTCGAGCAGGGCGCCGGCGGCGCCGGGGCGGTCGTGCACGGCCAGACCATCGGCTGGGAAGCCGTCCCCCTCGGCGCGCTGCTCGCCGAGGGCACCGCGCTGCCGCTCCACATCGACAACGGCGCCAAGACCCTCGGCCAGGCCGAGATGTGGTTCGGCGCCGGACGCGGCGCCCGCAACGCGGTGATCGCGCTGCTCGGCTCCGGGGTCGGGGCCTGCGTGGTCGCCGACGGCACGCCGTACCGCGGGGCCAGCAGCAGCGCGGGGGAGTGGGGCCACACCACCCTGCAGGTCGGCGGACGGCGCTGCCGCTGCGGCGCCCGCGGCTGCCTGGAGGCCTATGTGGGCGCCGAAGCGCTGATCGAACGCTGGAACGCGCCCGCCGGGCTCAGCGAGGAGGCCGCGATCGCCGCCCTCCTGAACGCGGCCGAGGCCGGGGACGCCGCCGCCGTCGCGCTGCTCGACGAGACCGCCGAGTACCTCGGCGCCGGCATCGCCGACCTCGTCAACCTCTTCAACCCCGAGCGCATCGTGCTGTCCGGCTGGACGGGCCTGATGATCGGCCCGCGCCTGCTCGGCGCCGTCCGGGAGGCCACCGCCGCGTACGCCCTGCACCACCCCTGCGCCCAGACCTCCATCGAGCTGGGGCGGCTCGGGACGGACGCGGTCACCGTCGGCGCCGCCACCCTGCCGCTCGCCCGCTTCCTCGACGCCGGCGGCCGGCCCGCCGCCTCCGCCGCCCGCCCGCGGGAACAGGCGGAACCGAATCGTCCGGGTCGTTCGTTGTCCGGTACATCCGTGTGAACGAGAGCACGCCGAGAACGACCGGAGTACCGCAGTGACCCTCAAGCAGCAGATCGTGGGCAACGCCATGCAGATGGCCGTCTGCACCCTTCAGCCGGGCCAGACCGTCTACTGCGAGGCGGGGAAGTTCCTGTTCAAGACCGCGAACGTGAGCATGGACACCCGGCTGGCGGGCCCCGGCGCCCAGCGCCGCGCCGAGGGCGGCGGTGCGGGCGGCGGCATGGGCGGCATGCTGCGCCAGGCGATGGGCACGGCCATGCAGGTCGGCCAGCGGGTGCTGGCGGGCGAGAGCATCGCCTTCCAGTACTTCACCGCGAGCGGCGGTGAGGGCACCGTCGGCTTCGCGGGTGTCCTGCCCGGGGAGATGCGCACCCTCGAACTGGACGGGTCACGCGCCTGGTACGCGGAGAAGGACGCCTTCGTGGCGGCGGAGTCGACCGTCGACTTCGGCATCGCCTTCCAGGGCGGCCGCAGCGGCATGAGCGGCGGCGAGGGCTTCATCCTGGAGAAGTTCACCGGCCGCGGCACGGTGATCATCGCCGGTGCGGGCAACTTCATCGACCTCAACCCGGCCGACTTCGGCGGCCGCATCGAGGTCGACACCGGCTGCATCGTCGCCTTCGAGGACGGCGTGCGTTACGGGGTGCAGCGCATCGGCGGCCTCAACCGGCAGGGGATCATGAACGCCGTCTTCGGCGGCGAGGGGCTGTCGCTGGCGACCCTGGAGGGCGACGGGCGCGTCATCCTGCAGTCCATGACCATCGAGGGCCTGGCCAACGCGCTGAAGAAGGCCCAGGGCGGCGACAAGCAGGGCCCCACCGGCGGGCTGTTCTCCACCCACGCGGGCTGATCCCCGCCCCGGCCGCCCCGGTGCGGCAGCGCGGCGTGCGCACTCGCGCGCCGGGGCGTGTGCCGGAACCGCGGTGTGAGGTCCACGCGGCCGGCCGCTACCAGAGGGCGGGCCGTCCTCGTCGAAGTAGCGGCCGTTCGTCGCGCCCGCACTCGCCGCCCAGCCCGGTCGGCATGGCCAACGGTGGATCTCACGCGGCCGGCGTCACACCACCCCGGCGCGCTCCAGGACGTGCCGGACCGCCCGCGCCAGGGAGGCGCGCACCGCATCCGCGTCGCCGAGCGCGGCGGCCATCACGGCGCCGTCGCGCAGCATCATCAGGTCCGCCGCGTCCTCGGCGGGCTCGGGGTCGCCCGCCTCCGCGAGCAGCCGGGCGACCAGTTCGCGCAGCCAGTCACGATGGGCGACGATCGCGCGCGAGACGGGGTCCGACAGGTCCGGGTACTCCGCGGCCGCGTTGAGGAAGGGGCAGCCGCGGAAGCCCGGCGCGCACAGCTGGTCGCCGAGCGCCCCGGCCACCGCCAGCACCGCCTCCCGCGGGTCCAGGCCTTCGAGCGCGGCCGAGGTGAAGGCGCGGATCTGCTCGTCGGTGGCCTGGATGTAGCTCAGGACGAGCTGCTCCTTGCCCAGGAAGTGCCGGTAGAGAGTGGCCCTGGTGGTGGACGCCTCCGTGACGATCCGGTCCATTCCCACGGCGTGGATGCCCTCGCTGTAGAACAACCGGGCCGCGGTGGCCAGGATGCGGTCGCGCGGCGGTGCGCCGGCTGCGGCGTGCGTGGCCAGAGGGACGGCGGCAGGGGCACTCATGTCCTTGACGGTAGCGGAACGCACCACGTACCGTCTCGCCAAGAACGAACGTTCTGCATCGCGCGACCGCGCCGCGTCCCCCGCGCGGGGACGCCGGACAGCCGGAGCCCGGGCCCGAGCTGGAGCCCGCGCCGGAGCCCGAGGGTCCGGAATTCCGGGTTCTCCGGCGCACCGAGCCCCGGACGGCGCGGCCGCCGCGCCCGCCCCCTGTGAGGAGACCTGCCATGCCCGTGCCCGAGATCGGCACGCCCGCCCCCGACTTCGCCCTTCCGGGAGTCCTGCTCGACGGAACGACCGCCGAGCGCGGCCGGTACTCCCTGTCCGCGCAGCGCGGCGCGCCCGTCGTGCTCGCCTTCTACCCCGGCGACGACTCGGCCGTGTGCACCAAGCAGCTCTGCTCCTACACCTCCGACCTGGACCGCTTCCGCGACCTCGGGGCGACGGTGTGGGGTGTCAACTTCAGCGACCTCGACAGCCACGAGCAGTTCGCCCGCAAGCGTGACCTGCGCTTCCCGCTGCTCGCCGACACCGAGCGCACCGTGGCCAGGGCCTACGGCATCACCATGCCGGGCCTCGGACTGAAGCGCTCGGTCTTCATCGTGGACGCGGAGGGCATCGTGCGCTGGAAGCACGTCGCCCGCCTCGGCCTGACCTTCCAGGACACCGGCACGATCACCGCGCAGCTGGCCGCGCTGGCCCCGCGCTGAGCCGTGCCGCCGCCGGGCGGCAGCCGCCCGTGTCGCCCTTCCGGCCGAGCGTGAAGCTGCGCTGTTGCCGAGCTTAAGAAAAGATCGATGGACTGAACGCTCGAAGCCGGGCAGATTGTCGTCTGCCCGGCACATCGCGCGAGCCGGCGCCGACGGGCGCCGCCGCTCCC
Organism: Actinacidiphila sp. bgisy167; assembly: GCF_057707665.1. NCBI lineage: Bacteria > Bacillati > Actinomycetota > Actinomycetes > Kitasatosporales > Streptomycetaceae > Actinacidiphila > Actinacidiphila sp. bgisy167. The sequence continues at coordinate 86,593 of NZ_JBYIQP010000002.1, forward strand.
GCCCGGGCTCCCCCGCGCCCGGTCCGCGTCCCCCCGCGCGGGCCGGGCCACAACGTCTGCCGGCAGGAGTCGCAAGAGTGAAGGCACTGGTGAAGGAGAAGGCCGAGCCCGGCCTGTGGCTGCGGGACGTCCCGGAGCCGGAGATCGGTCCCGGGGACGTCCTCATCAAGGTGCTGCGGACCGGGATCTGCGGCACCGACCTGCACATCCGTGCCTGGGACGGCTGGGCCCAGCAGGCCGTGGCCACGCCGCTCGTGCTCGGCCACGAGTTCGTCGGCGAGGTGGCGGCCGTCGGCTCCGACGTCGCCGAGATCAAGACCGGCGACCTCGTCAGCGGCGAGGGCCACCTCGTCTGCGGCAAGTGCCGCAACTGCCTGGCCGGCCGCCGCCACCTGTGCCGCAACACGATCGGCCTGGGAGTCGGCCGCGACGGCGCCTTCGCCGAGTACGTCGCGCTGCCCGCGTCCAACGTGTGGGTGCACCGGGTCCCCGTCGACCTCGACATCGCGGCGATCTTCGACCCGTTCGGCAACGCCGTCCACACCGCTCTGTCCTTCCCGCTGGTCGGCGAGGACGTGCTGATCACCGGGGCCGGGCCGATCGGCATCATGGCCGCCGCCGTCGCCAAGCACGCCGGCGCGCGCAACGTCGTCATCACCGACGTCAGCGAGTACCGCCTGCAGCTGGCCCGCAAGGTCGGCGTCAGCCTCGCCCTGAACGTCGCCGAGACCACCATCGCCGAGGGGCAGCGCGAGCTCGGCCTGCGCGAGGGCTTCGACATCGGCCTGGAGATGTCCGGCCGCCCCGAGGCCATGCGCGACATGATCGCCAACATGACGAACGGCGGCCGCATCGCGATGCTCGGCCTGCCCGCGGAGGACTTCTCCGTGGACTTCGCCAAGATCGTCACGTCGATGATCACCATCAAGGGCATCTACGGCCGTGAGATGTTCGAGACCTGGTACGCCATGTCCGTGCTGCTGGAGGGCGGCCTCGACATCGCCCCGGTGGTCACCGGCCGCTACTCCTACCGCGACTTCGACGCCGCCTTCGACGACGCCGCGAGCGGCCGGTGCGGCAAGATCGTCCTGGACTGGACCTCCTGACCCCTCCCGGCCCCGAGGGCACGGCCCCACCGCACCACCCGCAGCTTCCCAGGGAGACTCCCGATGTTCGACTCCGTCCGCGACGACCTGCGCGGCACCCTCGACGAGATCCGCGAGGCCGGGCTCTTCAAGCCCGAGCGCGTGATCGGCAGCCCGCAGAACGCCTCCGTCTCGGTCACCGGCGGCGGCGTCCCCGGCGACGTCCTCAACTTCTGCGCCAACAACTACCTCGGCCTCGCCGACCACCCCGAGGTCACCGCCGCCGCCAAGGAGGCCCTGGACCGCTGGGGTTACGGCATGGCCTCCGTTCGCTTCATCTGCGGCACCCAGGAGGTCCACAAGGAGCTCGAGGCGCGCCTTTCCGCCTTCCTCGGCACCGAGGACACGATCCTCTACAGCTCCTGCTTCGACGCCAACGGCGGCGTCTTCGAGACCCTCCTCGACGCGAACGACGCCGTCATCTCCGACGCGCTCAACCACGCCAGCATCATCGACGGCATCCGGCTGTCCAAGGCCCGCCGCCTGCGCTACGCCAACCGGGACATGGCCGAGCTGGAGGCGCGCCTGAAGGAGGCGTCCGACGCCCGCCGCCGCCTGATCGTCACCGACGGCGTCTTCTCGATGGACGGCTACATCGCGCCGCTGGACGAGATCTGCGACCTCGCCGACCGCTACGACGCCATGGTCATGGTCGACGACTCCCACGCGGTGGGCTTCACCGGCCCGGGCGGCCGCGGCACCCACGCCCTGCACGGGGTGATGGACCGCGTCGACATCATCACCGGCACCCTCGGCAAGGCCCTCGGCGGGGCCTCCGGCGGCTATGTCGCGGCCCGCGCGGAGATCGTCGCGCTGCTGCGCCAGCGCTCGCGCCCGTACCTGTTCTCCAACTCCCTCGCGCCGGTCATCGCCGCCGCCTCCCTGAAGGTCCTCGACCTGATCGAGGACTCCGAGGAGCTGCGCACCCGCCTCGCGGAGAACACCGCGCTCTTCCGCTCCCGTATGACCGAGGCCGGATTCGAGATCCTGCCCGGCGAGCACCCCATCGCCCCGGTCATGATCGGTGACGCCGCCAAGGCGGGCCGTATGGCGGAGCTGCTGCTGGAGCGCGGCGTCTACGTCATCGGCTTCTCCTACCCCGTCGTGCCGCACGGCCAGGCCCGCATCCGGGTCCAGCTGTCGGCCGCGCACTCCACCGCGGACGTAGAGAAGGCGGTGGACGCGTTCATCGCCGCGCGCGAGGCCCTGGCAGGATGAATGGGTGATTGACGCACGACGGCTGCGGACCCTGAGGGCCGTGGCGGACCACCGAACGGTGACCGCCGCGGCCGCGGCCCTGTACCTGACCCCCTCCGCGGTCTCCCAGCAGCTCGCGGCCCTGGAGCACGAGACCGGCCACCGGCTGCTGGAGCGCGGCGGCCGCGGCGTCCAGCTCACCCCCGCCGGCGAGATCCTGCTCACCCACGCCAACACCGTCCTCGCCCAGCTCGAACGCGCCGAGGCCGAGCTGGCCGCCTACACCTCCGGCGCGGCCGGAGAGGTGACGGTGGCCTCCTTCGCCACCGGCATCGCGCTGGTGCTCGCCCCCGCCATCGCCGCGCTCGGCGGCACCGCCCCGGGCATCCGCGTGCGGGTGCGCGACGCCGAGGGCGACGAGTCGCTGCCCATGGTGCTCGACGGCCGCGCCGGGATCGCCGTCGCCGTCGAGTACCGGGGCGCCCCCCGCGCCGACGACCAGCGGCTCTCCCGCGTCCCCCTGTACGCCGAGCCCTTCGACGCCGTCCTCCCGTCGGGGCACCGCCTCGCCGACGCCGGGACGGGCTCCGTTCGCGTCGCCGACCTCGCCGGCGAGACCTGGATCGGCCCCTACCCCGGCAACCCCTGCCACGACGTGGTGGTCCTGGCGTGCGAGTACGCCGGGTTCCAGCCCCGTCTCGAGCACTCCTCCGACGACTTCCGCGCGGTCGTCGCCCTCGCGGCGGCGGGCGCGGGCGTGGCTCTCGTCCCGCGCAGCGCGCTGCGCGACATGGATCTGTCCGACGTCGCCGTCCGGCCCGTCGACGACGTCGTCGCCACCCGCCGGGTCTTCGCCGCGGTCCGCCGCGGCGCCGAGGACCACCCGCTGCTGCGCCCCGTGCTCGACGCGCTGCGCGAGGCGGCGCAGGGCGCGGGCGGCACGGACGGAATCGGCTGACCCAGTCCGGACGGTGTGAACTCCCGGGAATCGCCCTTCGGTGTGTCAGCGCTCCCGCGCTCCTGCTCCGAAGAGCCGCTCCAGGACGCGGGCCACGCCGTCGTCCTCGTTGGAGGCCGTGCGGTGGGGGACCGCCGCGAGCGCGGCCGGGTGGGCGTTGGCGACGGCGCACGCGGTGCCCGCCCAGGTCAGAACGGGCAGGTCGTTTGGCATGTCGCCGAAGGCGACGACCCGCTCGGCGGGGATGCCGCGGTCCGCGCACAGGGCCGCGAGGGCGGCCGCCTTGGTGACGCCGAGGGCGCTGACCTCCAGCAGGCCGCGGCCGCCGGAATGGGTGAACTGGGCCCGGCCACGGGCGGCCTGTTCCGCGACGGCGAGCAGCGCGTCCGCGTCGAGCGCGGGCGACCAGGCGAGCAGCTTCACCACGGGGCCCGGGGCCGTCCACAGTTCGGCGAGCGAGCGCACGGGGAGTTCGGCGTCCGCGTCCTCGGGCAGGTGGTGCCCGTACCCCGGTGCCCAGCGCAGATGGTGGCCCGTCTCCACGGCGAACCCGACGCCGGGTGCCGCGTCCCGCAGCGCGGCGGCGACCATTCGTGCGACGGAGGCGGCGAGCGGGGTAGACCCCGTGACGGTGCGTCCGGCGATGTCGTACACGATCGCGCCGTTGGAGCACACCGCGGTCCCGGTGAGGCCGGTGGCGGCCGCGAGCGCGTCGAGGTAGCGGGGCGGCCGGGCGGTCACGAGGACGACCTCGGCGCCGGCGCCGGACGTGGTGCGCAGGGCGTCCAGCGTGCGGGTGGAGAGCGTGCCGTCGTCGCGCAGCAGCGTGCCGTCGAGATCGGTGGCGACCAGGCGGGGGCGGGGCATCGCGGCATCCTAGGGGTCCGCGGAAGGCGGCGCGGCTCGGGGCGGCGCGTGCCCGGCAGGTCACCGGCAGATCCCGTTTTTAAGTTAATTAGCAATTAATATTGACAGGCTTCCGGGGTCCGGCCACAGTTTCCGCCGTGGCACCGGCGCCCGGCGCGACGTCGCGGCGTCACGGTGCGGCACCTGCTCCACCCCCGTTCCTCCGCCGCTGTGTCCGCCGTCGGGCCTGTCTCGGCCGTGTCGGCTTGCTGCGGTGCGCGTCGGCCCGTGCCGGCGGGGGCGCCTGAAGGGCCTTGCGGGGCCCGCGACGCCCCACAGAAATAAATTACTAATTAATCTTGACGGGACGCTGACCCCTGCGACAGGCTGTGCCTGCCGCACCAAGAGCCGGGCCGTCAGGGGGCCTCAGCTCCGTTCCGTGGGCACTAAGGGAGTGCACAGATGACCGCCTTCAACGCCAGTCGCCGCCGGTTCCTCGCCGTCTCCGGCGCCGTCGGCACCGGCGCGCTGCTCAGCAGCTGCGTCACCCAGAGCCCGTCCGCCTCCGGAGGAAAGTCCGGCGGCCCGGTGACCCTGCAGTCCAACCTCTCCTCCCCGCAGGCGAAGAGCTCGATGCAGCAGCTCGTGGCCGCCTTCAACAAGCGCGGCGGCGCCGAGGCGAAGCTCAACACCGTCGCGTCGGAGACCTTCCGCACCCAGCTGCCGACGTACCTCACCTCGGCCAACCCGCCGGACATCTACACCTGGTACCCGGGCTCCGTCGCCGAGTCGTACGCCAAGAAGGACTTGCTCCTCGACCTGGACGACATCTGGGCCAAGCCCGAGCTGTCCGGCTACACCGACGCCCTGAAGAAGCTGTCCACCTCCGCCTCCAGCGGCAAGAAGGTCTTCGTGCCCACCAGTTACTACTGGTGGGGCATGTTCTACCGGAAGTCCCACTTCGCCAAGTGGGGCGTGCAGGAGCCGAAGAACTGGGACGAGTTCCTCGATCTGTGCGACAAGCTCAAGAGCAAGGGCGTCGCCCCGATCGGCCTCGGCGCCGGCGGCGACACCCCGTGGGTCGCCTCCGCGTGGTTCGACTACCTCAACATCCGCGTCAACGGAGCCACTTACCACCGCGAACTGCTGGCGGGCAAGCACCGCTTCGACGACCCCGAGGTCCGCAAGGTCTTCGACACGTGGGACCAGGCCCGCCCGTTCTTCGACCCGAACGGCACGGCGATACCGTTCCAGGACGCCACCACCGCCCTGCTGCAGGGCCGCACCGGCATGATGCTCATCGGCACCTTCTTCGCCGACGCCGCGCCGAAGGACGCCCTGGGCGACCTGGACTTCTTCCAGTTCCCCATCATCGACCCCAAGGTTCCGGTCGCCGAGGAGGCGCCCACCGACGGCTACTTCGCCAGCGCCCGCAGCAAGCGCGCCGACGGCGTCAAGGAGCTGCTGAGCTACCTGGCCACCGCCGAGGCGCAGGAGCTCTACCTCAAGAACTCCTCCGGCACCGCGCTGCCCACCCACCCGGACGCCAAGGACGCCGGCACCCCGCTGGTGGTCAAGGGCCGCAAGCTCATCGAGAGCGCCTCCGATGTGACGCAGTTCTTCAACCGCGACTCCAGCGACGCCCTCCAGCCGACCGCCGACACCGCGCTGGTGCACTACCTGGCCAAGCCCAAGGAGATCGGCTCCATCCTCACCACGTGGCAGCGCGGCGCGCAGAAGATCTGGAGCCAGTGACGATGGCGCTGCTCGGCTCAACACGTCGGTCCAGGGCCACCCGGGTGCCCCCGGTGGTCCTGGCCTTCGTCCTCGTCCCGCTGCTCGCCGAGGCCTTCTGGGTCTTCTGGCCGGCCCTCCAGGGCTTCTACCTCTCCCTGACCTCCTGGGACGGCCTGGCCGCCCCTAAGTTCGTGGGCCTGGGCAACTTCAGCGAGATGCTGCACGACCCGGTCTTCCGCACCGCCGCGGTCAACACGGTGCTGTGGCTGCTGCTCTTCGGCGGGCTCTCCGCCGCCCTGGGCCTCGGCGCCGCGCTGCTGCTCCAGCAGGAGCGGCGCGGCGTCGGGTTCTACCGGGCGGCGCTCTTCCTGCCGGTGGTCTTCTCACTGGTCGCCACCGCGCTGGTGTGGCAGGCCATGTACCAGCCGGACGGCCTGATCAACAATGTGCTCGACGGCATCGGCCTCGGCGGCTGGAAGCACGCCTGGCTCGCCGACCAGGACACCGCCTTCTACGCGGTGATCGTGCCCGCGCTGTGGCGCCAGGTCGGCTACGTGATGGTGCTGTACCTGGCCGGGCTGAAGGGCATCGACCCCGCCCTGTACGAGGCGGTCAAGGTCGACGGGGCCACGCGCCTGCAGCAGTTCCGGCACATCACGCTGCCGCAGCTGCGCAGCGTCAACGCGGTCGTCCTGTCGGTGATCATCATCGACTCGCTGCGCTCGTTCGACGTGGTGTGGGCGCTCACCCGCGGCGGCCCGTACCACTCCTCCGAACTGCTGAGCACCTACATGTACTCCACCGCGTTCCAGTCCCTGCGGCTGGGCTACGGCTCCGCGCTCGCCGTCGTCATCTTCGTGCTGGCCTTCGGTGTCATCGCGAGCTACCTCGTGCGCGCCTTCCGGGAGGCCGACTGATGACCGCCACCCATGCCACCGCGCGCCTCGAGGACCCGGCCGGCGGCGACGGCGCCGCCGAGGCCCCGGCCACGGCGCCGCGCCGGCCCGTGCCGAGCGGCCGCGCCCTGCGCACCGCCGGCTTCCACGTCACCGGGATCGCGCTGTCCGCGCTGTGGCTGCTGCCGATCGTCCTTGTCCTGGTCACCAGCACCCGCACCTTCGACGACATCGCGGCGCACGGCGTCGGCAGCTGGCCGCACTCCTTCACCCTCGACGGCTTCCGCCAGGCGTGGGTGGACGGCGGCCAGCAGCGCGCCCTCATCAACAGCCTGCTGGTCACGATCCCCACCGTGCTGCTGTCGCTGGGCCTGGCCTCCATGGCAGCCTTCGCGCTCAGCCGCTACGACCTGCCGTTGCGGCGCGTCCTGCTGCTGCTGATGCTCGGCGGCAATCTGCTGCCCCCGCAGATCCTGCTGATCCCGGTCTCCAAGCTCAGCGAAGTGCTCGGCATCTACGACCAGTTGTACGCCCTGATCGGGGTGCAGGTGGGATTCGGCGTCGGCTTCTACGTCTTCGTGCTGCACGGCTTCATGCGGGCCATCCCCGGTGAGATCCAGCAGGCCGCCGTCATCGACGGCGCGGGCCCCTGGCAGATCTACTGGCGGATCATCCTGCCGCTGGCCCGACCGGCGCTGGCCGCGCTGAGCGCCCTGTCGTTCACGTGGATCTTCAACGACCTGCTGTGGGCCATCACGGTGCTGCGCACCGACACCCAGATGCCCATCACCGCGTCCCTGATCGGACTGCAGGGCCAGTACGTGTCCATGTGGAACGTCATCGCGGCCGGCTCGGTGATCGCCGCCGCCCCGACGGTGGCCGTCTTCCTCCGCTTCCAGCGCCACTTCGTGGCAGGACTCAACCTCGGAGCCGTCAAGTGACCGCGCACGACCGGTGGCTGCTGCGCACCGACACCACCACCTACGCCGTCGTCCTCGGCGGCGACGGCCACTGGGCCGAGCTCGCCGCCTGGGGGCCGCACGGCGCCGAGGACGGCCCGTCGCCGCTGGACTGGTCGCGCCGCACCCACTTCATCACCCCCGCCGACGCCGCCCCGGCCGAGTACATCCCCTACGGGCTGAGGCCGTTCACCGGCGCCGACCTGGTCGCCTCCCGCCCCGGCGGGGACCGCGGCAGCTGGTGGCGGTTCGACGGCGCCACTCCGGACGGCGACCGGGCGCTGCGCCTGGACTTCGCCGACGACCTCCTCGGGCTGCGCACCTCGCTGCACTACGAGACGGTGCCCGGCACCGACGTCGTTCTGCGGTGGACGGAGCTGACCTGCACCGGCGAGGAGGAGGTGCGGCTGGAGCGCTTCGACTCCGCGGCCGTCAACGTGCCCGTCCAGGGTGGCGCGCGGCTGAGCTACCTGGCGGGCCAGTGGTCCCAGGAGTTCCAGCTGAAGGACGTGACGCTGGAGCGCGGGCGCTTCGAGATGGAGAGCACCCAGGGCTCCGCCGGGCACGCGTACCACCCGTGGCTCGCGATCCAGGACGCCGCATCCCCCGCCGAGGGCGCCACCCCCACCTACGGCATCGCCCTGGAGTGGTCGGGCAACTGGCGGATCACCGCCGACGCCGAGCCCGGCGGCGCGGTGCGCGTCCGCGCCGGCCGGGTGCCGCACGAGGGCGCCGTCCGCCTCGCCCCCGGCGCCACCCTCGTCACGCCCCGGCTGGCCTGCGCCTTCAGCCCCGACGGCCTCGACGGCCTGGCCCGTGTCTGGCACCGCTATGAGCGGCGCCTGACAGGCGGGCGCATGGACCGGCCGCGCAAGGTGCTCTACAACTCCTGGGAGGCCACCGGCTTCGACGTCGACGCCGCCGGCCAGCTCGAACTCGCCAAGGTCGCCGCCGAGCTCGGCGCCGAACTCTTCGTCGTCGACGACGGCTGGTTCACCGGACGGCCCGACGACACCGGGGGCCTTGGCGACTGGGACCCGGACCCGGCCGAGTTCCCCGGCGGATTCGACCGGTTCGTCGAGGACGTCCGGGCGCTGGGCCTGGACTTCGGCCTCTGGGTCGAGCCCGAGGGCATCAGCCCCCGCTCGAAGCTGTACGCCGAGCACCCCGAGTGGGTGTACCGGATCGACGGCCGCCCCGCCACGCTGGTGCGCAACCAGCTGCTGCTCGACCTCGGCCGTGAGGACGTCCAGGAATTCGTCATCGGCACCCTGGACCGGCTGCTCGGCTCCCACGCCATCAGCTACCTCAAGTGGGACATGAACCGCCCGCCCACCGAGCGCGGACGCCCCGGCCACCCGGCCGGCCCCGACCCCGAGCGCCAGGACCTCGACGCCGCGCACGTCGCCGGCTACCTGCGCGTCCTGGACCACCTGCGCACCGCCCACCCGAACGTCACCGTCGAGGGCTGCGCCGGCGGCGGCGGCCGCGTCGAGCACGCCACCATCGCCCGCACCGACGTGGTCTGGCCCAGCGACAACACCGCGCCCATGGACCGGCTGCGCATCCAGTACGGCTACCTGCACGCGCACGCACCGCACACCATGAGCTCCTGGGTGACCGACGCCCCTGGCGTCTTCGACCCGCGGCCCCGCTCCCTCGCCTTCCGCTTCGTCAACTCCATGGCCGGCGTGCTCGGCATCGGCGCCGACATCCGCCACTGGACGCCCGAGCAGCGGGCCGAGGCCGCGCGATGGATCGCCCGCTACAAGGAGATCCGCGACATCGTCCACCACGGCGAGGTCCACCTGCTGGGCAGGCCCGTCGACCCGACCTGCGGCATCCAGTACGAGGAACCGGGCGGCGACCGGCTGGTGGTGACGGCCTGGAACACCGGCCCCCTCGACGGCGCGCCGCTGGTGCCCGGCCGCGCCGCCCGGCTGCGCCTGCGCGGGCTGCGACCGGACGCCGTCTACGCCGACGCGGCCACCGGCACCCGCTACAGCGGCGCGTACCTGCTCCACTCGGGGCTGCCGTACGCCTGGACCGCCGGGCACGACGCGGACCTGACCGTCCTGGTACGGCAGTGACGACAGCGGAAGAATCTGCATCCACCTGACCCCCGAACAGGAGAAGAACCACCCCATGAACCCAGCGGCCCGCTTCACCAACCGCGTCGCCGTCGTCACCGGCGCCGCGTCGGGCATCGGCGCGGCGACTGCGGCCCGCCTCGCCGAGGAGGGCGCGGCCGTCGTCCTCGTTGACGTCGCCGCCGACCGGGGCGAGGAGACCGCCGAACGGCTGCGGGAGGCCGGGGCCAGGGCCCGGTTCGTCGCCGCCGACGTCGCGGACGAGGCCGACTGGCAGCGGGTGGTCACCGCGGCCCAGGACTTCGGGCCGGTGGGCGTGCTCGTCAGCAACGCGTACACGGTGGCCGTGGCGCCCGCCCACGAGACCAGCCTCGCGTCCTGGGAACGGCAGCTGTCGGTCAACCTCACCGGCGCCTTCCTGGGGGTGAAGGCGACGCTGCCCGACCTGCGCGAGCAGCAGGGGGCCGTGGTGCTCGTCTCCTCGGTCCACGCGCACCGGGGTGTCCCCGGCCACCCGGCGTACGCGGCCAGCAAGGGCGCCCTGCTGTCGCTGTGCGGTCAACTCGCCGTCGAGTACGGTCCGGACGTCCGCGTGAACGCGGTGCTGCCCGGGCCGATCCTGACCGCCGCCTGGGACCGGGTCCCGCAGGCCGACCGTGAGTCGAGCGTCGCCGAGACGGCGGCCCGCCGTTTCGGCGCCCCTGAGGAAGTCGCCGCCGCCGTCGCCTTCCTCGCCGCCGACGAAGCCTCCTACATCACAGGATCGAGCCTGCTCGTGGACGGCGGCTGGAGCGTCACCAAGGCCTCGGCCTGACGGAAACGCACGCCCCGGCCACCGACGGAACAGCAAGAAAGGCAAACACATGACGCCATACGCGCGCCGCGGAGTGCACGGCCAGACCGTGGAGACACTCGCCCGCCGGGTGCTCAGCGGCGAGATCCCCGAGGGAGCGACGCTCGACATGGCGGCCCTGCAGAGCGAGCTGGACGTCAGCCTGACGGCTCTGCGGGAATCACTGAAGGTGCTCGCCGCCAAGGGCATGGTCGACGCCCGGCAGAAGCGCGGCACCTTCGTCCGGCCCCGCTCGGACTGGAACCTGCTCGACGCCGACGTGCTGCGCTGGCAGTTCTCCGAGAGCAGCGACACCGGCGCCGATCCGGCGCTGCTGCGCAACCTCGGCGAGGTCCGCGGCATCGTCGAGCCGGCCGCCGCGCGGCTGGCCGCAGCCCGCCGCACCGACGCCGACATGCAGGCGCTGGAGGAGGCACTGACAGCGATGGGCGAGAAGATCGGCGCCAGCCACGCCGTCGAGGCCGACCTCGCCTTCCACCGGGCGCTGCTCGCGGCCACCCACAACGAACTGCTGGAGCGCATGGAGGTGGTCATCGAGTCGGGCCTGGCCCAGCGCGACCAGCTGGTGCACAGCGCCCCGCACAGCGAGGACCCGGTGCCGAGCCACCGCGCGGTCCTCGACGCCGTGCGCGACCGGGACCCGGACGCCGCGGAACACGCCATGCGCGCCCTGCTCGACCAGGCGACGCGCGACCTCGACAAGGTCAACGGCCCGCAGGCGCCCGAGGGCGCGGACGGCTCCACCGAACAGAAGGACGGCCAGGCACAGTGAAGATCGCGCGCGTCGAGACCTTCCTCGTCCCGCCCCGCTGGCTGTTCTGCCGCATCGAGACCGACGACGGCGTCGTCGGCTGGGGCGAGCCGGTGGTGGAGGGCCGGGCCGAGGTGGTGCGGACCGCCGTGGAGGTGCTCGCCGAACACCTCGTCGGCCAGGACCCCCTGCGCATCCAGGACCACTGGCAGGTGCTCAGCAAGGGCGGATTCTACCGGGGCGGTCCCGTGCTCTCCAGCGCCGTGGCCGGCATCGACCAGGCCCTGTGGGACATCGCGGGCAAGGTCCTCGGAGCACCCGTGCACACCCTGCTCGGCGGCCCCGTCCGCGACTCGGTCCGGGTGTACGCCTGGGTCGGCGGCGACGAGCCGGACCGGCTTAAGGAGGAGATCACCGCCCAGGTGGAGGCGGGCTTCACGGCCGTCAAGATGAACGCCGCGGGGCGCACCCCGGCGCTCGGCAGCCCCGCGGAGACGGCCGCCGTCGTCGAACGCGTCACGGTCGCCCGCGAGGCCCTCGGCCCTCACCGGGACGTCGCCGTCGACTTCCACGGGCGCTTCACCGCGGCCAACGCGCGGCGTGTGCTGCACGAGATAGCCGCGCTGCACCCGCTGTTCGTCGAGGAACCCGTCCTGCCCGACCAGGCGCACCTGCTGGCGGGCCTGGTCGCGGCCTCGCCCGTGCCGCTCGCCACCGGGGAACGGCTCTACGGGCGGGCCGAATTCCTCCCCGCGCTCACGGCGGGCATCGCCGTGGCCCAGCCCGACCTGTCGCACGCAGGCGGGATCTCCGAGGTCACCCGGATCGCCTCACTCGCCGAGACCTTCGGCGCGCACCTGGCGCCGCACTGCCCGCTCGGACCGATCGCGCTCGCCGCGAGCCTGCAGGTGGCCTTCGCCACGCCGAACTTCCTGATCCAGGAGCAGAGTCGGGGCATCCACTACAACAAGGACGCCGACCTGCTGTCCTACGTGGTCGACACCGAGCCGTTCCGCTTCGTCGACGGCCAGGCGCACCGCACCGCGCAGCCCGGACTCGGCGTCGAGGTCGACGAGGACGCGGTCCGTGCCGCGGACCGCTCCGGCCATGCCTGGCGCAACCCGGTGTGGCGCCACGCCGACGGCTCCTTCGCCGAATGGTGACCGGCGAGCGGCTCCCCGTCCGCGTGGTCACCGACCCGGATCACGGCGGCCGCTGGACGTCGCTGACCGCGGGCGGACGCGAATGGCTGTGGCACCGCGACGAGCCCCGGCGCGCCCTCGTCCGGCCCGGTGACCCCTTCGCCGACGCCGGCGGCCTGGAGGAGTGCGTCCCCACCGTGCGCGGGCTGCCCGACCACGGCGACGCCTGGTCGCGGACCTGGCGCGGGGAGGCGGACGCGGAGGTCGTGGACTGCCCCGACTTCCGGCTGGTCCGGCGCCTGAGCACGCACGGCGGGGCTGCCGTCGCCGACTACACGCTCACCGCCGAGCCCGGCTACCGCTTCGTGTGGGCCGGCCACGCCCTGCTGGACCTCTCCCCCGACGCGTGGATCGCCATCGACGCGGGCGCGGAGACCCGGCTGTACCCCGACGAGGGCGCGACCTGGGTCACCGGCGCCTGGCCGCGCGTCGAGGGCGTCCCCCTCGACCGGCTCGGCCCGGACGACCAGACGGCCGTCGGGGCGATCGTCCTGACCCCGCGGGTGACCGTGCACGACGGTCCCGACGCGCTGCACCTGGCCGTCGAGGCCGGCGGCCGGCCCGTCGCGGTCGCGCTCTGGCGCAACCTCGGCGGCTTCCCCCACGACGCGCCCTACCGGTCGATCGGCGTCGAGCCGATGCTCGGCCGCGTCTTCGACCGCACCGGGGCCGGCGACGGCGACACGGTCGTCGTCCCGCCCTCCGGCGAGGTCGCCTGGCGGCTCACGATCACCGCGACCCGCCGCCCCTGAACCACCCATCACCAGAAGGGATGTCGGATGGATCTGCTCGCCGCGCTGCGCGCCCGCCGACTGCTCGCCATCGTCCGCGGCAGCGACCCGGACGCCGCACTGGCCACCGTGCTCGCCCTCGCCGAGGAGGGGATCACCCTCGTCGAGGTGTCCCTCAGCGGACGTGACGCGCTCGACGTCATCGCCAAGGCGCGCGCCGCGCTCGGCCCGGACGCGCCCCTGGGGGCCGGCACCGTGCTCAGCGCCGACGACGCACGGGCCGCCCACGAGGCCGGCGCCGCCTTCCTCGTCACCCCCGCGGTCAGCGACGGCATCGCCGCCGGGCGGGAACTCGGGCTCCCCGTGCTGGCGGGAGTGATGACGCCCACCGACATCCTCCAGGCGCTGCGGCTCGGCGCCGACGCCCTCAAGCTCTTCCCCGCGGGCAGCGCCGGCGGCCCCGGCTACCTTCGGGACCTGCGCGGTCCCTTCCCCGACCTGCCCTTCGTGCCGGTCGGAGGCGTGGACGCGCAGGCCGCGGAGGTCTACCTGCGGGGTGGCGCCGTCGCCGTCGGCGTCGGGTCGCCCCTGATCGGCGACGCCGCGGACGGCGGCAGTGTCGCCGCCCTGCGCGACCGGGCCCGCGCCTTCCTGGACGTCGTCCGGGCGGAGGACCGCGCATGACCGCCACCGTGCCCCCGGCGGTCCTGGGAACCGACCGCCTCGAACTCGGCGAGGGCATCCGCTGGACGGACGGCCGCGCGGTGCTCACCGACATCCTCAGCGGTCGGCTGCTGGCAGCCGCGGACGGCCCCGCCGAGTCGCACCGGCTCATCGCGCACCTGCCGTGCCCCCTGGGTGCGGTGGCGCCGGTCGAGGGGCGCCCCGGCCACTGGGTCGCGGCCGCGGGCACCGGCATCTGCCGCATAGGCCCCGCGGGCAGGACCGAGTGGATCGCCCGCCCCGAGGACGGCGCCGCGGTGCCGACGCGGATGAACGACGGGGTCGCCGACCCGCACGGCCGCTTCTGGGCGGGCAGCATGGCCTACGACACCACCGAGGACGCCGGCTCGCTCTACCGGCTGGACCGCGACGGCCGCGTCACCCGTGTGCTGACCGGCATCACGATCCCCAACGGCCCGGCCTTCACCGCCGACGGCACCGTCATGTACCTCGCGGACAGCGCGCGGGGCGTCATCCGGCGCTACCCGATCGACCCCGCGAGCGGCGACCCCGGCGCCCCCGAGACCTTCGCCACCGTCACCGACGGCAGCCCCGACGGCATGACCACCGACAGCGAGGGCGGCCTGTGGACCGCCGTCTGGGGCACCGGACGCGTCCACCGCTACCTGCCGGACGGCAGCCTCGACCGGATCGTCGAGCTGCCCGCCGGACAGCCGGCCGGACTCTGCCTCGGCGGCGCCGACGGGCGCACCCTCCTCGTCACCAGCGCGCACATCGGCCTGGCCGCCCCCGGACCGCTCGACGGCGCCGTCTTCGCCGTCCGGGTCGACGTGCCCGGAGCGCCGGCCGCCCCGTACCGCCCGGCGGACCCCGCCGACACCCCCTAGGAAGCCACGATGAGCACCCCCCGGCCGCTGCGCCACGGACCCGTGGTCTGCGTCGGCGAGACCATGGCCGCCCTCGCGCCCACCCCGCTCGGGCCGCTGGACGACGCGGATCTGCTGCGCGTCGACATCGCGGGCGCCGAGTCCAACGTCGCGCTGTTCCTCGCCGACCACGGCATCCCCGCCCGCTGGGTCTCCGCGGTCGGCGACGACCCCTTCGGCCGGCGCGTCCGCGCGCGGATCGCCGCGGGCGGCGTCGACGTCACCGGGGTGCGCACCGACCCCGCGCGGCCCACCGGGCTCCTGCTGAAGGACCCCGGTGAGGACGGCACCCGCGTCCACTACCACCGCGCGGGGTCCGCGGCCTCCGCCCTCACCGCGGACGTGCTCGACGACCCGGCCCTGACCGGGGCCGCGCTCGTCCACCTCAGCGGCATCACGCCCGCCCTGTCGCCCGGCTGCCACGCCCTCGTCGAACAAGCGCTGCGCCCCGACCGCCCCTGGCCCGTCAGCTTCGACGTCAACCACCGCCCCGCGCTGTGGACCGGCCGCTCCGCCGCCGACGTCCTGCGACCGCTCGCCGACCGCGCCGACATCGTCCTCGTGGGCCTCGACGAGGCCCAGGCACTGTGGGGCGAGCGGATCACCGACGCCCGCTCGGTCCGTGAGCTGCTGCCCGGCCCCGGCGTCCTGGTCGTCAAGGACGGCTCCCGGGCCGCGACGGCCTTCACCGGGAACGACGCCCACAGCGTGCCCGCGCTCACCGTCCGCGTGGTCGAACCGGTCGGCGCCGGGGACGCCTTCGCCGCGGGCTTCCTCAGCGGCCTGCTGCGCTCCCTTCCCGTGGAGCGCGCCCTGCGGCTGGGCCACCTGACCGCCGCCTCGGCACTGCGCGTGGCCGCCGACCACGGGCCGCTCCCCGAGCCCGCCGTCCTCGCCTCGCTGCTCGAGGCGGACGACGAGACCTGGCGTGCCGCCACGATCGGCTGAACCGCTGCGGGCGAGACCTCCCGGGGCATCTCGTCCCGCAGGGGGATGTGCCGGGACGGGCCCCCGGCTACCGTGCGGGCCATGGAAACGGTCGATCTCACGGAATACGGCAAGGAGTTCACCGCCGATCCCTATCCCGTCTACGCCAGACTCCGCGAGCAGGGGCCCGTGCACCATGTGCGCACCGCCGACACAGGGGAGCTGTGGCTGATCGTCGGCCACGAGCAGGCGCGGGCCGTGCTCGCCGACAACCGGTTCGCCAAGGACGCCCGAGCGCTCGGCCTGGTCACCTATGACGAGGAACTCCTCGGCCGCCACATGCTCGTCACCGACCCCCCGGAGCACACCCGTCTGCGCAGGCTGGTGGCCCGGGAGTTCACCGGCCGCCGGGTCGAGGAGCTGGCACCGCGCGTGGAGGCGATCACCGCGGGCCTGCTCGACGCGATGCTGGCCCGCCCGGACGGCGCGGCCGACCTCGTCGAGGCCCTCGCCTACCCGCTGCCCATCACGGTCATCTGCGAGTTGCTCGGTGTGCCCTACCTGGATCGGGCCGCCTTCCGCGCCTGGTCGAACGAGGTCGTCGCACCGACCGGCGCCGACGCCGAGCGCAAGGCTTTCGAGGAACTCGCCGTCTACCTCCACGAGCTGATCGAGGACAAGCGCCGCGCGCCCGGCGACGACCTGATGAGCGCCCTCATCCGCACCACGACCGAGGACGGCGACCGGCTCTCGCGCACCGAACTGAGCGGGATGGCCTTCCTGCTGCTGATCGCCGGACACGAGACCACGGTCAACCTGATCTCGGGCGGCGTCCGGGCACTGCTCTCCCACCCGGAGCAACTGGCGCTCCTGCGAGCCGACATGAGCCTCATCGACGGCGCCGTGGAGGAGATGCTCCGCTACGACGGCCCGGTCGAGACCGCCACCTTCCGCTTCACGACGGAGCCGGTCGAGATCGCGGGCACCGTCATCCCGGCCCACGCCCCCGTCCTCGTCGCCCTGGCCTCCGCGTCGCGCGACCCGGGCCGCTTCAGCGAGCCGGACCGCTTCGACATCCGCCGGGACACCCGCGGCCACCTGGCCTTCGGGCACGGCCTGCACTACTGCCTCGGCGCGCCGCTGGCCCGGCTCGAAGGCCGCATCGCCGTCCGCGCTCTGCTGGAGCGCTGCCCCGACCTCGCTCTCGACGCCGATCCGGCGGGGCTGGACTGGCTCCCCGGAATGCTGATCCGCGGTGTGCGCCGGCTCCCCGTACGCTTCACACCCGCCGGGCGCGGCGCGCCGGGAGTCTCATCCTCCGTTCCGTGAGGTCGGTGATCGCAGGCGATCAGTGACCTCAGGCGATCAGTGACCGCAGGTGACGGCCGGTCCGGTGGCGTCGTCGAGCCGGGGCGCGGCGATCAGCGCGAGGACGCGCCTCCCGGCCTGGGGCCGGAGCGTGAGACGGTCGTGCGGGTACGGCCGCAACCACCGGGAGGAACCCGTGTCATACCCTCGACCGCTCACCCCCGAGCAGGAACTCGCCGACGCGAAGAAGCGGCTGGGCCTGCCGGGGATCGTCGTGATCTGCGGCTCCACCCGCTTCATGAGCGACATGGCCGAGGCCGATCTGCGGGAGACGGCAGCCGGAAGGATCGTCGTCAAGCCGGGCTGCGACATGAAGTCGCCGCACGCGCTCTGGTCCGATCCCGTCGAGGCCGAGGCGCTGAAGGCGCGGCTCGACGATCTGCACCGGGCGAAGATCCGGCTCGCCGACGACGTGCTCGTCGTCGGCGACTACATCGGGGACAGCACCCGGGCCGAGATCGCCTACGCCCGGTCGTTGGGCAAGCCCGTGCGGTTCACGCATCCGGACGTCGACCCCGACGCCTGACCGCCGCCCCCGCACCCTCCGCGGTCGGCCCCTGTGCATCGACCACCTCGTGGGGACCGGCCGGCACCGGCGCGGGCCCCGCATGCGCGACCTCTAACCGGATGCGGTGCCGGCCCCCGCCCTGACAGGCTTCTCGGATGGAACGACGCCGTGTCTCCCGCATCGCGCACACCCACCACCCCATCGCCGCCCCGCTCGACGACGCTGCGGTGCGCCGCCTCCTCGACCGGGCGCTCCGCCGCGGCGACGAGCGCGTCCTCGACCTCGGGTGCGGAGAGGGCGCCTGGCTCCTGCGGGCCCTCGCCGGTCGGCCTGGTGTCACCGCGGAGGGCGTCGACCTGGACGCCGACGCCCTGGCGAAGGCGGCTCGCGAGGCCGCCGCGCTCGGCGTCGGCGACCGGCTGACGCTCCATGAGCGGGACGCGGCGGACTTCGCCTCCCCGCAGCCGTTCGACGTCGTCCTCAGCGTCGGCGCCGCGCACGCCTTCGGCGGCCTCATGCCGACGCTCGCCGCGGCCCGCGCGCACCTCGCCCCCGGCGGCATGCTCCTCGTGGGCGACGGATTCTGGGAGCGCGAACCGGCCCCCGACCTCGTGCAGGAGATGGGGGAGTACGCGGACCTGCCGAGCACCCTGGACAAGGATCGCCGAGGCCGGCTGGACGCCCGTCCTCGCCCACGTCAGCTCCCTGCGCGAGTGGGACGACTACGAGTGGTCCTGGACGGGCTCCCTCGCCGAATGGGCCCTGGACCACCCCGGCGACCCCGACAGCGCGGCCGCCCTCGAGGCAGCCGCCGTCCACCGCGCCGAGTGGCTGCGCGGCTACCGCGGCGTGCTCGGCTTCGTCACGCTGCTGCTGCGCCGCACGTCGTCCTGACGGCATCCGCTCGGACCGACGGCACCACTCAGACGGCCCGCGGCCGCGGCGGCCGGGAACGGAAGCTCGCGACCACGACGTGGAGGCTGACGATCAGCGCCCACAGGGGGAAGACGAGCTCGGCCAGCGGCACGCCCGGCACCACGAACAGCAAGGCGACGCCCACGAGGTACCCCAGCAGCACCAGCCAGCGCGGGAACGAGCCGAGCCGGAGCGAGATGGTGGAGGCCGACAGCACGAACACCGCGGCCATCCGCATCGAGAACGTCGTCAGCAGGCTGTAGGTGAGGTGCTGTCCGAAGTACGACAGCTCGGCCCGCGGCGCACCGGGCGCGGCCATCTGCGTGGTGGCCAGCAGGCTGCCGGCCGCGGCGGCGGCGCCGAAGAGCGTCGCGACGAACACCAGGCCGCTGCCCAGGAACACCGTCGAGAGGAACTTGTCCTCTCCCTCGCCCATGTGCGCGCGCACCGCGCCCATGAACCAGAGGAAGAAGACGCCCGCGAAGGGGATCAGGGCCAGCGCCGTCCGCACCCCGCCGCGCGCGGAGTGGCTGAGGGGCGATGCGGTCAGCGCGCCCTCACCGCTGGGGATGGAGACCCGTACCAGGACGATGGCGGCGCCGATCAGCACCGCGAAGGCGATCCCCACCAGTCCCGCCGCGCGGGGGGTGCGCAGCGCCTGGATCCTCGTCGCCATCCGGCCTCCCGGCAGGGAACCCACGGGCTTCGGCCGGTGGGGCAGAACGCATCCAGGAAGCACCCCCGGAGGCGATCACGCCACCCGGAGCGGACCGCCGGGGTGACATGCCGGCGACGTCCCGTGCGGTCACCCCGCAGACAGCCCCGGACGCCGCCGCGGACACGGTCACGGACACCGTGCCCGACACCGTCCCGGACGCGGCCCTATGACCGTCCCGCGCGCCCCCGGAGGCGCTCCGCGACCTCGGCCGGTTCGGCGATCGCGACCGGGCGCCGCTCCCGGCGCGAGACCTCGCACGCCTCCGCCACGAGCAGCGCGGCGAGCGCCTCCCGCCCGTCGCAGGGATTGCCCGATCGGCCCGTCACCACCCGCAGGAAGGCGTCGATCTCCGCCCGGTAGGCGTCCCCGAAACGGTCCACGAAGCCGGTCCACGGATCCGGCACGCCCGGCGCCGCGCCCGGTTCCACGGAGGTGACCGGCGTCCGGGGGCCGACGCCGACCGCGATCTGGTCCAGTGTCCCGGCGAGTTCCATGCGGATGTCGTACCCGGCCCCGTTGTAGCGCGTGGAGGTGGCGGTCGCGAGGGTGCCGTCGTCGAGGGTGAGGAGGGCCGCCGCGGTGTCCACGTCGCCCGCCGCGCGGAAGAAGTCCGCGCCGCCCGCGGTGCCCGTGGCGTACACCTCGACGACCTCGCGTCCGGTCACCCACCGCACCGCGTCGAAGTCGTGGATCAGGCAGTCCCGATAGATCCCGCCGGACAGCGGCACGAACTCCGGCGGCGGGGGCGCCATGTCGGAGGTCAGCGCCCGCACGGTGTGCAGCCGTCCCAGTCGGCCGGCCCGGACTGCTTCCCGGGCGGCCCGGTAGCCGGGGTCGAAGCGGCGCTGGAAGCCCATCTGCAGGACGGTGCCGGCCTCCTCCACCTCGCGCAGTGCGGTGACCGTCGACTCCAGGTCGAGGGCGACCGGTTTCTCGCAGTACACCGGGAGCCCGGCCCGCACCGCGCGGGAGATCAGCTCCGCGTGCGAGGAGGTCGCGGAGGCGATGACCACCGCGTCCGCGCCTTCGGCGAACGCCGCCTCGACCGAGGACGCCGCCCGCACACCGGGGCCCAGTCGTGCGGCGGCCCCGGCGGCCCGCCGGGCGTCGGCGTCGGCGAGGACGAGTTCCGAGACCTCGGGGTGGTCATGGAGGGTGGCCGCGTGGAAGGAGCCGAGGCGCCCCACGCCGAACAGGACGACGCGCATGGTGGTGCGGGTCCTTTCTGACGGTCTCGCAGGTCTCGCAGGTCTCGCAGGTCTCGCGGTCCACGGGTCCCGCTCGTCTCATCGATCGCGCACTCGCGGGTCCACGGGTCCACGGGTCCGCGGGAGGCGCGGGAGGCGCGGGCGGGGGCCAGGGAGTGACCTCCCACCCCGCGCCGGATCCAGGAGGTCGAGGAAGGCGCCTCAGCGGTAGAACGCGGGGCGGTCGGCCAGTTCGACCTCGACGCGCCCGCCCGTGCTCTGCGAGCGGACACCGGCCTCGCAGACCGCGGCGGCGGCGTAGCCGTCCCAGACGCTGGGGCCGGTGACCTCACCGCGCCGGGTGGCGTCGACCCACGCCTGGACCTCGCGGTCGTAGGCGTCGGCGAAGCGCTCCACGAAGTCCTGGGCGATCCTGCCGCCCCAGCGGCCCGCGGTGTTGACCAGCAGGTCGTGCGCGTCGCCGATGCGGGCGCTGCCGCGTTCGCAGACCGCCTCGGCCTGCACCTGGTAGCCGAAGCCGCAGTTGAGGTAGACCTCGACGTCGACGACCGCCCCGCCGTCGGTCTCGAAGACCACGAACTGCGGGTCGTCCAGGCCCTGCGGCGCGTGGGAGGACGGGCGCGGGCGCAGCACGGTGACGGCGGTGATCTCCTGCCCCAGCAGCCAGCGGGTCACGTCCATCTCGTGGACGAGCGAGTCGTTGACGAGGTTGGCGTTGGTGAAGCCGGGCGGGATGCTCGCGTTGCGGTGCCGGTTGTGCAGCATCAGCGGGCGGCCCAGTTCACCGCTGTCGAGCAGGGCCTTGAGCTTCGTGTACTCCGCGTCGTAGCGCCGCATGAAGCCGACCTGCACCCGCCGGTGCCCCAGCCTCTGCTCGGCCTCCATCACCCGCAGCGCCGAGGCGGCATCCGGTGTGAGCGGCTTCTCGCACAGCACCGGCAGGTCGTGCGCGAAGGCCGTGAGCAGCGCCGCCTCGTGGGCGGGGCCGGGCGAGGCGATGAGGACGGCCTCCACATCGGCAGCGGCCATCGCCGCCGCGGGGTCGGTGTAGGCGGTGCAGCCCTCGATGCCGTCGGCGACCGCCTTCACGCGCTCGGCGTCGACGTCGACGACGGCGGTCACCCGGGCGCCGCTCACGACGTCGTTGATGCGGCGTACGTGGTCGGCGCCCATCTTGCCGGTACCGATGACGGCGACCCCGAGCGGTCCGTGCTGCGTCATGATGCGTGTCTTCCCTTTCGTGGGCGGTGCGTCAGGCACCGCAGGAGCGCAGGAACTTCCGGGTGCGCTGCGCGATGGGCAGCGGCCGCTCCGGCTCGCAGGGGTACATGTCCTGCTCGACGATGGCGAACAGGTCGACGCCCAGGCCCTGCGCCGCGGCCAGCACCGGCTCCAGGGCGGGTACCCCGCCCGGGGGCTCGCACATGACCCCGCGCTGCACGGCCGGGCCGAAGGGGATCTGGTTCTTCACGACGTCGGCGAGGATCTCCGGGTCGACCTGCTTCAGGTGCAGATAGCCGATCCGCTCGCCGTAGGTCTCGATGAGCTTGACGCTGTCGCCGCCGCAGTAGGCGTAGTGGCCGGTGTCCAGGCAGAGGCTCACCAGGCCCGGGTCGGTGGCGTCGAGGAAGCGCTCGACGTGCTCCTCGGTGTCGATGTGCGTGTCGGCGTGCGGGTGGACCACGATGTCCAGGCCGTAGGTGTCGCGGACCTGGCGGCCCAGCCGCTCCATGCCGGTGGCGAGGTGTCCCCACTGCTCGGCGGTGAGCTCGCGCGGCTCGATGACCTCGGCGGTCTTGTCGTCGCGCCAGAAGGAGGGGATGACCACCAGATGCCGGGCGTCCATGGCCTGGGCGAGCGCGGCGACCTGGCCGACGTGCTCCCAGGTGGCGTCCCACACCGACGGGCCGCGGTGCAGGGAGGTGAAGACCGTGCCCGCGGAGACCTTCAGCCCCCGGCGCGCGGTCTCCTCGGTGAGCCGGGCGGGGTCGGTCGGCAGGTAGCCGTACGGGCCGAGCTCGATCCACTCGTAGCCGGACTCGCAGACCTCGTCGAGGAAGCGCTGCCAGGGCACCTGCCGCGGGTCGTCGGGGAACCAGACGCCCCACGAGTCGGGCGCGGAGCCGATCCGGATCCGGTCCAGAACGGGGGAGGGGGCAGTCATGAGGAGGGCTCCTCTCACCGGTCGCCGCGGGACCGGTCGTGGTTCGGCAGGGCGCCCCGGCAGGGCGGTGGTACGGATGCCCGCGGAGCTCCGTTGTCCCGCTGGAAGCTTCGCCGTCCGGCCGGGCAGCCGTCAAGAGTTGGTCCTGACATACGGACGTCATGTCAGCTCTGAGGAGGCCGCCGCGGCTGTCACGGGGCGGGGCGGCCCCCGCCCGCTTCCTCGCGTTCGGGCAGCCCCGGTTCGGGCGGTTCCTCCGGGGCCACACCGCCGACCTGGCTCAGTTCGTGCCTGAGCGCGGCCAGTTCGGCGCCGCCGGCCATGTGGTGGGTGAGCTCCTCCAAGGTGACGTCCCCGCGGCCCGCGCTCAGTTCCGGCGTGCCCAGCCGCAGCACGCAGAAGTGGTCGCCCACCAGGAACGCGTGGTGCGGGTTGTGGGTGATGAGGACGACGCCCAGCCCCCTGTCGCGTGCGGCCGCGATGTACTTCAGGACCACCCCCGACTGCTTGACGCCCAGCGCCGCCGTCGGCTCGTCCAGGACGAGCACCCGCGCGCCGAAGTGGACGGCGCGGGCGATGGCCACGGACTGCCGCTGGCCGCCGGAGAGGGTGCCGATGGGCTGTTCCAGGTCGTCCAGGACGATGCCCATCGCCCGCAGTTCCCCGTCCGCGGTCTCTTTCATCCGGGCGATGTCGAGGCGGCGTACGGGCCAGGGGCCGCGGGTCAGTTCGGAGCCGAGGAAGAAGTTGCGCCAGACGGGCATCAGGGGCACGGTCGCCAGATCCTGGTAGACGGCGGCGATGCCGCGGTCCAGGGCCTCCCGCGGGCTGCTGAGTCGTACAGGTGCGCCGTCGATGCGGAACTCGCCCTCGGTGTGCTGGTGCAGCCCGGAGACGATCTTGATCAGGGTGGACTTGCCGGCGCCGTTGTCGCCGAGGACGCAGGTGACCTGCCCCGGCCGGACGGACAGCTCGACCCCGTGCAGGGCGCGGACGTTGCCGTAGCTCTTGCCCACCCCGACCAGGTCGACGAGGGGCGCGGGGGCGGGGGCGGCGCCGCCCGGTGCGGTGCTGGCGGTGGTCATCGGGCTCACCTCCGGGTCGCCGTGCGGCGGACCCACAGATTGACGAGGGTGGCGATCAGGAGCATCACGCCGAGGAAGAACGTGAACCAGTCAGGGTTCCAGTTGGCGTAGACGATGCCCTGCGAGACCATCCCGAAGATGAAGGCGCCGACCACGGCCCCGATCGCGGACCCGTGGCCGCCGGTGAGCAGGCAGCCGCCGATGACCGCCGCGATGATGTACAGGAACTCGTTGCCGACGCCTTCGCCGGACTGCACCGCGCGGAACGAGAACAGCAGGTGCATGCCGGTGAACCAGGCGCCGAAGCCCACGGCCGTGAACAGCGCGATCTTGGTGAAGGCCACCGGTACGCCGACGGCTCGCGCGCTGTCCTTGTCGCCGCCGACCGCGAAGATCCAGTTGCCGAACCTGGTGCGCAGCAGGACCCAGGTGGCGAGCGCGGCGAAGCCGAGCCACCACAGCACCGTCACCTTGAGCCGGACCCCGCCGATGCCGATCTCCGAGGCGAACACCGCGCGCGCCTGGGCGAAGCCGTCCATGTCGCTGATGGAGTCGGTGGCGACGTTGCCGGTGAAGACCTTGGTGACCGCCAGATTGAGTCCCTGCAGCATCAGGAAGGTGGCCAGGGTGATGAGGAAGCTGGGCAGCCCCGTCCTCACCAGCAGGTAGCCGTTGAGCGTCCCGACGCCCAGGGACACCACCAGGGCGACGGCCACGCCGGTCCACACGTTCATGCTCAGCTGGAAGCTGAACATGCTCGCGGTCAGGGCGGACGCGGTGACCGCGACGCCGGCCGAGAGGTCGAACTCGCCGCCGATCATCAGCAGCGCCACGGGCAGCGCCATGATGCCCATGACCGACGCCTGGTAGAGCACGGTCGCCAGCGAGCCCGCCTCGCGGAAGGACGGCGCCACCGCGAAGAAGAAGAGGTAGACCGCGACGGCGGCGATCAGCGCGCCGGTCTCCGGGCGGGCCAGTGCCCGGCGCAGCAGCGGGCGTGCGGCGGCGCGGCCGTCCGCCGAGGGGGCCGGGGCCGCGGGCGGTGGCGGGGACTGCGCTGGGGCGGCGGTCCGCGGCACAGGGATCACCGGGTGCCCTTCGCGGCGAACGCGGCGACGGACGCGACGTTGTCCTTGTCGACGAAGGCCGGGCCGGTCAGCACCGGCGCCACACCGCCGCCGCTGACGTTGCCGTTGGTCCTGTAGAGCCACAGGGAGTCGACGGCCAGATAGCCCTGCAGATAGGGCTGCTGGTCGACGGCGAACTGCACCCCGCCGTCCTGGACGGCCTTGACCAGGTCCTTGTTGAGGTCGAATGTGCCGACCTTCGCCTTGCTGCCGGCGTCCGCCACCGACTGCACGGCGGTCAGGGCGAAGGGCGCGCCCAGGGTGACGACATAGTCGATGCCGTCGTCCTGCTTCAGCTTGGCCGTGATCGTGGACTTCACCGACGGCATGTCCGTGCCGTTGACGTAGAGGTTCTCGGTCTTCCCCTTGAACGTCTTCTTCACGCCGGCGCAGCGGGCCTCCAGGGCGACATGGCCCTGTTCGTGGATCACGCACAGGTTGTGCCGGGCGCCCAGGTCGTTGAGCTTCTCGCCCAGCGCCTCACCGGCGACGCTCTCGTCCTGGCCGAAGTACTGCAGCAGCCCCTGCTCCTTCCAGTCGTCCAGGCCCGCGTTGAACCCGACCACCGGGATGCCCGCGGCCTCGGCCTTGGCGACGACGTCCTTCATGGCGTCGGGCTTGGCAAGGGTGACGGCTATGCCGTCGACCTTCTGGTCGATCGCGTTCTGGATCAGGTTGGCCTGGGTCGCGGCGTTGGGGTCGTTGGAGTAGACCAGCTCCACGTTGTCCTTGGCGGCGGCGGCCTGCGCGCCCTTGCGGATCAGGTCCCAGAAGGTGTCGCCGGGGGCGGCGTGGGTGACCATCGCGATCTTGATCCGGGGGGTTCCGGCCTTTCCCGCGGCGGGGGCGTCCGCCGACTCCTCGGACTTCTTCCCGCCTGAGCTGCTGGAACAGCCGGCTGTGAGGAGGAGCGCCGCGGTGGAGAGGGCGGCGACGGCAAGGGTCCGACGGTTTATGCGAATGCGTTCCACGTTCCAACACCTCATTGCGGTGGGAGGGAGAAGGGGACGGACGTGTTCACATGGCCGGTGCTGCACGGGAGCAAACCCCTCGCGGGGTCCCCTGTCAAGGTTTTGTCAAGACATCAATGCATATGGACATGACGGCAGAGGGGGCGTCCGCTCCGACGCCGGCCCTGCCTGACGGACCGTTGGTTCGTATGTAAGGACATAGCGTTGACATCCCGCGACCGGGAGGGCTAGACCTGACAGGGCCGCAGAGCGGGGCCCCGGTGACACGCGACGAGGAGTCACACCCATGACCGAGCCGTACGACCTGATCACCATGGGCCGGATCGGCGTGGACCTCTACCCGCTGCAGACCGGAGTCCCGCTGCCCCAGGTCGAGACGTTCGGCAAGTTCCTCGGCGGCTCGGCCACCAACGTCGCGGTCGCCGCGGCGCGCCTCGGCCGTACCACCGCCGTCATCACCCGAACCGGCGACGACCCCTTCGGCGCCTACTGCCGCCAGGCGCTGGGGGAGTTCGGGGTCGACGACCGCTACGTCGGCACGGTGGCCGCGTACCCGACGCCGGTCACCTTCTGCGAGATCTTCCCGCCGGACGACTTCCCGCTCTACTTCTACCGGCTCCCCAAGGCCCCCGACCTCGAGATCCACGCCGGCGAACTGGACCTCGACGCCGTGCGGGCCGCCCGGGTCTTCTGGACGACGGGGACCGGGCTGTGCGCGGAGCCCAGCCGCACCGCCACCCTCGCCGCCCTCGAGGCCCGGGGATGGCGCGGCACCACGGTCTTCGACCTCGACTGGCGCCCCATGTTCTGGAACGACCCCGAGGAGGCCCGGCCCCACTACGCGCGGGCCCTGTCGTCGGCCACCGTCGCTGTCGGGAACCTCGACGAGTGCGAGGTCGCCACCGGGGTACGGCAGCCGCGGGCCGCCGCCCAGGCACTGCTCGACGCCGGCGTCGAACTCGCCGTCGTCAAGCAGGGCCCGAAGGGCGTCCTGGCCGTCCACCGCGACGGCAGCACCGCCGAAGTGCCGCCGGTGCCCGTCGAGGTGGTCAACGGGCTCGGCGCGGGCGACGCCTTCGGCGGCTCGCTGTGCCACGGCCTGCTCGCCGGCTGGGACCTGGAGCGGATCATGCGCCACGCCAACGCGGCGGGCGCGCTCGTGGCCTCCCGGCTGGCCTGCTCCTCCGCGATGCCCACCGCGGCGGAGGTCCAGGACCTCCTCGGCCGCGGCTGACGGCCCGTCCTCTGCCCGAAAGCGAGCTCCTGATGAGCATCAGCATCTCCGACCTGGTGAACGTGCGGACCCACCACCCCGAGGCGATCGCCGAGGCCGCCGCCCGCCGCGCCCGCCGCCCGCTCGTCGGCGACGGCGGCCGGCTGATGATCCTCGCCGCGGACCATCCCGCGCGCGGCGCCTTCGCCGTGGGGGACCGCGAGTTCGCGATGGCCAACCGCGTCGACCTGCTGGAGCGGCTGTGCACGGCGCTCGCCCGCCCCGGGGTGGACGGGGTCCTCGGCACCGCGGACATCCTGGAGGACCTGCTGCTGCTCGGCGCGCTGGAGGGAAAGGTCGTCATGGGGTCGATGAACCGCGGCGGCCTGGCCGGCGCCTCCTTCGAGCTCGACGACCGCTTCACAGGCCACCGCGCCCAGGACATAGCCCGGCTCGGCTTCGACGCGGGCAAGCTGCTGCTGCGCATCAGCTACGACGACAGCGGTTCGCTGAGCACCATGGTCGCCACCGCCCGCGCCATCGACGAGATGGCCGAGCACCAGCTGCCGGTCTTCGTCGAGCCCTTCATATCCCGGCGCGTCGCCGGGCGGGTGCGCAACGACCTCAGCGCGGAGGCCGTCACCACGTCCATCGCCATCGCCTCGGGGCTCGCGGGAACCTCCGCCTACACCTGGCTCAAGGTGCCCGTCACCGAGGACGTCGACGACATGGCCACCGTCATGGAGACCTCCACCCTCCCCGCCGTGCTGCTGGGGGGCGAGGCGGGCAGGGAACAGGACGCGGTCTACGAGAAGTGGCGCAAGGCGCTGCGCCTGCCCACGGTCCAGGGCCTGGTCGCCGGCCGCAGCCTGCTCTATCCGGCGGAGGGCAGCGTGGAGACCGCCGTCGACACCGCCGTCGGTCTGCTGTGACAGCCCGTTGCGACAAGCCGCCGCGACATGCCGTTGCGACACCCCCGTCGAACCGTGAGAAGTGCGAGGCCCTTGCATGACCAGCTACGAGGAGCACCTGGCGGCCGGGAAGGCCGCCGCCGGCCCGTACGCCGTCGACGTCGACCCCGGCCGGGTCGGCTGGGACCACTCCTCCCTGCGGATCCTGGAACTCCCGCCCGGCGGACGGCACGAGTTCGCCACCGGCGACAGCGAGTGGATCGTGCTGCCGCTCTCGGGCGGATGCGAGGTCGCAGCCCAAGGCGAGTGCTTCCGGCTCACCGGGCGCGAGAGCGTCTTCACGGCGGTCAGCGACTTCGCGTATGTGCCGCGCGACGAGACGGTCACCCTCACCACCGCCTCCGGCGGCCGCTTCGCCCTGGCCGGGGCCCGCTGCGAACGGCGGCTGCCCGCCCGCTACGGCCCGGCCTCCGCCGTCCCCGTCGAGCTGCGGGGCGCCGGCGGCTGCAGCCGCCAGGTCAACAACTTCGGCGCCGCCGGGGTCTTCGCCTGCGACCGCCTGATCGCGGTCGAGGTGCTCACCCCGGCGGGCAACTGGTCGTCCTTCCCGCCGCACAAGCACGACGAGGAGCGCGAGGGCGAGTCGCGGCTGGAGGAGATCTACTACTTCGAGATCGCCCCGGCGCACGGCACGGAGGGCATCGGCTACCAGCGGATCTCGCCCTCCGGCAACGGACGCCGCACGGACGTGCTCACCGAGGTGCGGGACGGCGACGTCGTCCTCGTCCCCGACGGCTGGCACGGCCCCTCGATGGCCGCCCCCGGCCACGACATGTACTACCTCAACGTCATGGCCGGCCCGGGGGAGCGCGCCTGGCTGATCTGCGACCACCCCGACCACGCCTGGATCCGGTCCACCTGGCAGGACCAGCCGGTCGATCCGCGGCTGCCCCTGTACACCGCCCCCTCCGGCCCCTCCGGCCCCTCCGCCCCCGCCGGCCCCTCCGCCTCCCACACCCCCTCCGCCCCCGACGACGCCCACGAGAGGTCCTGATGAGCAGCCAGTCCGTACGCCGCCTCACGGTCGCCCAGGCGCTGGTGCGGTTCCTGTCCGCGCAGTACACCGAGCGCGACGGGGTCCGCCGCCGGCTGGTCGCCGGCACCTGGGGCGTCTTCGGCCACGGCAACGTCGCCGGCATCGGCCAGGCGCTGGTGGAGTACCGGCAGGAGATGCCGTTCCACCAGGGCCGCAACGAGCAGGCGATGGTGCACGCCGCCGTCGGCTACGCCCGGCAGCTCAACCGGCTGTCCGCGCAGGCCGTCACCACCTCCATCGGCCCCGGCGCGACCAACCTCGTCACCGGCGCCGCGCTCGCCACCGTCAACCGGCTGCCGGTGCTCCTGCTGCCCGGCGACTCCTTCGCCAACCGCGTGCCCGACCCGGTGCTCCAGCAGCTGGAGCACACCCAGTACGGCGACGTCTCCGTCAACGACGCGCTGCGGCCGGTCTCGCGCTGGTTCGACCGGGTCACCCGGCCCGAGGCCCTGATCCCGTCCGCGCTGCACGCGATGCGCGTGCTCGCCGACCCCGCCGAGACCGGCGCCGTCACGCTCGCCCTGCCGCAGGACGTCCAGGCCGAGGCGTACGACTGGCCCGAGGAGTTCTTCGCCGAGCGCGTCTGGCACGTACGCCGCCCGGCCCCCGAGGCCGCCGAACTCGCCGCCGCCGCCGAGGCCGTGCGCGCCGCGCGGCGCCCGCTGATCATCGCGGGCGGCGGCGTCCACCACAGCGAGGCCGAGCCGGCCCTGCGCGCACTCGTCGAGGCGACCGGCATCCCCGTCGCCTCCACCCAGGCCGGCAAGGGCTCGCTGCGCCACGACCACCCGGCCGACCTCGGCGGAATCGGCCACACCGGGACCGCCGTCGCCGACGACATCGCACGCACCGCCGACCTCGTCATCGGCGTGGGCACCCGCTACACCGACTTCACCACCGCCTCCTCCACCCTCTTCGCCGCCCCCGGGGTGCGCTTCCTGGGTCTCAACGTCACCGGCTTCGACGCCCACAAGCTCGGCGCCCGCACCCTGGTCGGCGACGCCCGCGCGAGCCTCGAAGCCCTCGCCCGGGCCGTGGCGGGGCACCGCGTCGCGCCGGAGTACGAGGCCGAGTACCGCGCCGGGAAGGAGCGCTGGGAGCGCGTCGTGGACGCCGCCTACGCCGCGGCCGACGCCGACCGCCCCACCCAGACGCAGGTGCTCGGGGCCCTCGACGCGGTGGTCGGCGACGACGACGTGCTGATCAACGCCGCCGGTTCCCTCCCCGGCGACCTGCACAAACTGTGGCGAGCCCGATCCCCGCGCCAGTACCACCTGGAGTACGGCTACTCCTGCATGGGTTACGAGATCCCGGCCTCCATCGGTGTGCGCATGGCGGCGCCCGACCGGCCGGTCTGGGCGCTCGTAGGCGACGGCACCTATCTGATGATGCCGACGGAGATCGTCACCGCCGTCCAGGAGGGTGTGAACATCAACCTCCTCCTCATCCAGAACCACGGCTACGCCTCCATCGGCGGGCTGTCCGCCGAGGTCGGCGCCGAGCGCTTCGGCACCGCCTACCGCTACCGCGCGGCGGACGGCTCCTTCACCGGCGACCCGCTCCCGGTGGACCTCGCGGCCAACGCCGCCAGCCTCGGGATGGACGTGCTGCGGGCCGAGACGGTGCGCGAGCTGCGCGACGCACTGGCCGCCGCCCGCGCCTCCGACCGTCCGACCTGCGTGTACGTCGAGACCGACCCCGCCCCGACGGCTCCCGCCGCTCAGGCCTGGTGGGACGTGCCGGTCGCCGAGACCGCCTCGCGCGAAGCGGCCGTCGAGGCCCGCAAGTCCTACGAGCGGCACCTGGCGGACCGCCGCCGCCACCTGTGAAGCGCTGGTTCTGAGAGGGGTTCTGCCAACGGCCACCTGCGCATTCGTGAGCAGCGCCGGTGTGTTGGAACTCTCTCACCTGGTCGTTTGCGAGAATCACGCAGCCCGCGGCCGAGGCCGCTGCGCTCGGGTACGCGGGCCGACTGTGTACAGAAGCCCCGGTCGCGCCTGGCGGTTCAGCCCGTGAGGGTGTTGAGCCAGCCGGTCAGAAGTCGGTTGGTCTCCTCGGGGCGTTCCTGCTGGATCCAGTGGCCGCAGCCCTCTACGAGGTGGGAGGCGGTCAGGCCGGGGAGGGTGGTGGGGAAGGCGTCGATGGCGTCCGACATCCAGGTGGTGGAGGCATCCAGGGCGCCGCCGATGAACAGGGACGGCTGCGTGATCGGGGCTCCGCGGTAGGGGGCGAGGTCCTCCCAGTCGCGGTCCACGTTGCGGTAGCGGTTGAGGGCGCCCGTCAGACCGGTGCGCTCGAACTCTCCGGCGTAGACGTCGAGGTCGTCCTCGGCCAGCCAGGCCGGGAGGACGCCGACGGGAAAACGGTCACGCAGCCGGCCGCCGTGGGCGACGAAGTGCGGGTCGGGCTCGCCCTGGGCGGGCATGGTGTCGGCGGACAGGGCGGCGTAGAAGCCCGCGAGCCAGCCCCGCACGTCAGGCTCGATCTCCGTCTCGGCGCGGCCGGGCTCCTGGAAGTAGGAGACGTAGAACTCCTGCTCGGGGCCGCCGATCCGGCCGAAGACGTCGGTGGGGCGGGGGCCGCCGGGTGGCGCGTACGGGACGCTCAGCAGGGCGACGGCCCGGAAGACCTCGGGGTGGAGCAGGGCGGAGGTGGCGGCGATGGTGGAGCCCCAGTCGTGGCCGACGACCACCGCGTTCTCCTCGCCGAGGGCGTGCACGAGGGCGACGTTGTCCTCCACCAGGTCCAGCATCCGGTAGGCATCGGTCCTCGCGGGCTTGGAGGAGCGGCCGTAGCCGCGTACGTCGAGCGCCACCGCCCGGTAGCCGGCCGCGGCGAGGGCCGGGAGCTGGCGGCGCCAGGAGTACCAGGACTCGGGGAAGCCGTGCACGAGCAGGACCAGCGGGCCGGTGCCCTGCTCGACCAGGTGCAGGCGCCCGGCAGGGGCCTCGACGGTGCGGTGGCGGAGCGCGGCGGACGGCTTGGGCTGCATGGGGGGTCTTCTCTCGGTTCGCGGGCGGACGCAGGTACGCATCGATCATGCGGCGCAGCGACCGTCGACCGCGATTTCCTGTGCCAATCTGGCAAACTTGCAGGCCAGAAGGCGAAGCGGCGTCCGGAAGGGGGCAGAGCGGGTGACAGGCGACGACGTGGCCGACACGCTGGCGGCGATGGGCCCCCGCCTGCGGGCCGCACGCGAACTCCGCGGCTCCACGCTCACCGGCGTCAGCTGCGCGACCGGCATCTCCCCGAGCACGCTGTCGCGGATCGAGACCAGCCGACGCAAGCCCACTCTGGAAGTGGTGCTGCGGTTGGCGAAGGAGTACGGCGTCCGTCTGGACGAGCTGGCAGGCACCGCTCCCGCCGCCGAGCCCCGCGCCTCCGCGCTCCAGCGTTTCGGCGACGACAAGGCGGTGCTGCCGCTGACCCGGTACGTCGGGGGCCTGCACGCCCATAAACACGTCCTCCCCGCCGTCCAGGAGCCGCCCGCGCGGCCCCGGCAGGTCTCCCATGACGGCTGGGAATGGCTGTGCGTCCTGTACGGGCGGCTGTGGCTCGCGCTCGGCGACCAGGACCTCGTCCTGAGTGCCGGGGACGTCGCCGAGTTCGACACCCGCAGTCCCCATGGGGTCGCGAACGCCGGCCACAAAGGCCCGGTCGAGTACCTGATCATGTACGGGCCGCAGGGAGAGCGCCTGCGACCGCGCACCCCGCCCGCCCCCGGCCCCAGGGCCCGGTAGCGAGCAGCGAACGAACGGCATGGCGTCCCGGATACGCCCGGGATGTCAGGCCTCTTCCTCGTCGTCCTCAGCGGCGTCGGGGTCGCGGAAGGGGCGCAGGCCCTGGCCGGGGCCGCCGGCCTTGACGGTCGCGACATCCTCGGCTCCACCCCGCCGTCGAGGTCCAGCCGGGTGTCCAGCGTGTACAGGCTGTCGCGCGGCGTGCCGCGCACCACCATCGCGCCGATCTCCGCCATCTGGTCGTTCACCGCATCGAGTAGCCAGGTCACGCCGCGTTCGGGATTTCCTGTACCTCGACTCGCACACCCGGCCCTCCCGGCACCGGGCCGCCGGTCCTGCCGACCTGCGCCGGCCCCCGCACACCCACGAGTGCGCCCAGAACCCGAGAACCCGAGAATCCGAGAACCCGAGAATCCGAGAATCCGAGAAGGCATGGCGACCGCATGTTCGGACAATCTGATGTCAGAGTTCCCTGAGGCCGAGACCGGCGGATACGCTCCCCCTGTGTCCAAAGCAGAGTCCGCGCCGCTCGAATTCGAGGTGGACCGCTCCAGCCCGGTGCCGCTGTACTACCAGCTCGCCCAGCAGCTGGAGAGCGCCATCGAGCACGGCAGGCTCGCCCCCGGAAGCCTCCTGGGCAATGAGATCGACCTCGCCGGACGGCTCGGCCTGTCCCGGCCGACCGTTCGGCAGGCCATCCAGTCCCTGGTGGACAAGGGGCTGCTGGTGCGCCGGCGCGGCGTGGGCACCCAGGTGGTCCACAGCCAGGTCAGGCGGCCCCTGGAGCTGAGCAGCCTCTTCGACGACCTCCAGGCGGCCGGGCAGAGTCCCGCCACCCGCGTGCTGCGCAACGAGACCGAGCCGGCCTCCGCCCGGGTCGCCGCCGCCCTGGGAGTCGCCGAGGGCAGCGAGGTCGTCGTCCTCCAGCGGCTGCGCCTCACCCATGGCGAGCCGATGGCCCACCTGTGCAACTACCTGCCGACCGGACTCCTCCCCCTGGACGACGCCAGGCTCGAGGCCACCGGCCTGTACCGCATGATGCGTTCCGCCGGGATCACCCTGCACAGCGCCCGCCAGTCGGTCGGGGCACGCTGCGCCACCGAGGAGGAGGCCGTGCTGCTCGCCGAGGAGTCCGGGGCCGCGCTGCTCACCATGAGCCGGACGACGTACGACGACACGGGGCGTGCCGTCGAATACGGCACGCATATCTACCGCGCCTCCCGCTACGCCTTCGAGTTCCAGCTGCTCGTGCGCTCCTGAGGGTCCCGGAACACCCCCCTCCGCAACCATCGCACCCTGTGACGGATACTTGGTCGGTTCCAGGACCCGCAGGGAAAGGCACGACGTGGAGAGCGCGAACAGGGGAAGGCATGCGCTCGGTGCGCTACTGACAGTGGTCATCGGTGTGGCGCTGGCGGGCTGCAGCAGCACCGGAGGCCTGCGCGCGGAGCAGCGGGCCAAGGAAGCTCAGGCCAATGGTTCGGCCGTCGACACCCCGAAGTGGACGGTCGCCATGGTCACCCACGCCGGTGCCGGCGACAGCTTCTGGGACATCGTCCAGAAGGGCGCCCGGCAGGCCGCGGCCAAGGACAACATCAAGTTCCTGTACTCCAACAGCGACCAGGGCAAGGACCAGGCACAGCTGGTGCAGACGGCCATCGACCAGAAGGTCGACGGCCTCGTCGTCACACTCGCCAAGCCCGAGGCCATGAAGGACGTCGTCGAGAAGGCTGAGAAGGCCGGCATCCCCGTCATCACGATCAACTCCGGCTCCGCCCAGTCCAAGGAGTTCGGCGCCCTGGCCCACATCGGCCAGGACGAGACCATCGCCGGCGAGGCCGTCGGCGACGAGCTCTCGGCGCGCGGCAAGAAGCACGCCCTGTGCGTGCTGCACGAGCAGGGCAACGTCGGCCACGAGCAGCGCTGCGCGGGCGTGAGGAACACCTTCGACGGCACGACGGAGAACCTCTACGTCAACGGCACCAACATGCCGGACGTCCAGGCCGCCCTGCAGGCCAAACTCGCGGCCGACCGCTCCATCGACGCCGTCGTGACCCTGGGCGCGCCCTACGCCGCCACCGCCGTCAAGGCGAAGGAGCAGGCGGGCAGCCAGGCCGAGGTCGACACCTTCGACCTCAACGGCCAGGTCGCGGGGGCGCTGGAGGCCGGCACCATAGGCTTCGCTGTCGACCAGCAGCCCTACCTGCAGGGCTACGAAGCCGTCGACCTGCTGTGGCTCTACCGCTACAACGCCGACGTGCTCGGCGGCGGCAGGCCCGTGCTCACGGGCCCGCAGATCGTCACCAAGGACGACGCGGCCGCGCTGAAGGACTACGCGAAGCGGGGCACCCGATGACCGCGGACAGCTTGGTGCCCCCGCGGCGGCTCGGGCGTCGCCTGTTCAGCCGCCCCGAGCTGGGCGCTGTCGTCGGCGCCGTGGCCGTCTTCGTCTTCTTCTCCGTGGTGGCCGACTCCTTCCTGCGGCCGGCGAGCCTCGGGAC
Organism: Actinacidiphila sp. bgisy167; assembly: GCF_057707665.1. Lineage (NCBI taxonomy): Bacteria > Bacillati > Actinomycetota > Actinomycetes > Kitasatosporales > Streptomycetaceae > Actinacidiphila > Actinacidiphila sp. bgisy167. The sequence continues at coordinate 122,020 of NZ_JBYIQP010000002.1, forward strand.
GGTCCTCTACGCGGCGTCCACCATCGGGATCATGGCGGTGCCGGTGGCGCTGCTGATGATCGGCGGCGAGTTCGATCTGTCGGCGGGTGTCCTGGTCACGTCCTCCGCCCTGGTGTCGTCGATGTTCAGCTACCAGATGACGGCCAACGTCTGGGTCGGCGTCGGCGTCTCGCTGCTCGTCACCCTTGCCATCGGCTTCCTCAACGGCATCATGCTGGCCCGCACGAAGCTGCCGAGCTTCATCATCACCCTCGGCACCTTCCTCATGCTCACCGGCCTCAACCTGGGCCTCACCAAGCTCATCGACGGCACGGTCAGCACCAAGTCCATCGCCGACATGGAGGGTTTCGCCTCCGCGCGAGCGCTGTTCGCCTCCCACCTGACCATCGGAGACGTCGACCTCCAGGTCACCGTCCTGTGGTGGATCGCCCTGGTCGCGGTCGGCACCTGGGTGCTGCTGCGCACGCGCGCCGGCAACTGGATCTTCGCGTCCGGCGGCGGCCCCGACGCGGCGCGCGCGGTCGGCGTCCCCGTCACCCGTACGAAGACGGGCCTCTACATGGCCGTCGCCTTCTGCGCCTGGATCTCCGGACAGCACCTGCTGTTCTCCTTCGACGTCGTGCAGTCGGGAGAGGGCATCGGCAACGAGTTCCTCTACATCATCGCCGCCGTGATCGGCGGCTGTCTGATGACCGGCGGTTACGGCTCCGCGATCGGCTCGGCGGTCGGCGCGTTCATCTTCGGCATGACCAGCAAGGGCATCGTCTACGCCGAGTGGAACCCGGACTGGTTCAAGTTCTTCCTGGGCGCCATGCTGCTGCTGGCGACGCTGCTCAACGCCTGGGTGCGCAAGCGGGCGGAGGCGGCGAAGTGACGGCCCTGGTGAAGCTGACCGAGGTCAGCAAGGCGTACGGGCACGTGCGCGCCCTGGAGGACGTCTCCCTGGAGGTGCACGCGGGGCAGATCACCTGCGTCCTCGGAGACAACGGCGCCGGGAAGTCCACCCTGATCAAGATCATCGCGGGGCTGCACCAGCACGACCGGGGCACGTATGAGATCGAGGGCGTGCCCGCGCGGCACACGTCCCCCCGCGAGGCGCTCGACCACGGCATAGCCACCGTCTACCAGGACCTGGCCGTCGTCCCGCTGATGCCGGTGTGGCGGAACTTCTTCCTCGGCTCCGAGCCGCGCAAGGGCCGCGGGCCCTTCAAGCGCCTGGACGTCGCCATGATGCGGGAGACCACGCGCACCGCTCTGCGTGACATGGGCATCGACCTGAGCGACGTGGACCGGCCCATCGGCACCCTGTCGGGCGGGCAGCGCCAATGCGTCGCCATCGCCCGGGCCGTGCACTTCGGGGCCAAGGTGCTCGTCCTCGACGAGCCCACGGCCGCGCTCGGCGTCCGGCAGTCCGGCGTCGTCCTGAAGTACGTCGCCGCCGCTCGGGACGCCGGCCTCGGCGTGGTCCTCATCACCCACAACCCCCACCACGCCCACCTCGTCGGCGACCGCTTCGTCCTGCTGCGCCGCGGCACGATGACGGGCTCCTACGCCAGGGAGGACATCACGGTCGACGAGCTCACCCGGGAGATGGCGGGCGGCACCGACCTGGAGTCCCTGGCCCACGAGCTGCGCCGCCCGACGCAGTGACGGCGGGCGGGCGGCCCGGCGGCCCGCGCGGCCGATCCGCCCGCCGCCCCGGGCCGCGGCCAGCCACCGCGCCCCCCGGCAACACTTAGAATCACCACGAGAAACGCCCCCGACCCCGGAGAGACGAGCTTTGCGAGCGACGACCGAGCAGCAGTTCGGGACCGAGTCTGGGATCGGATCCACGGGGGTGAACCGATGAGCATGTACCGCGGTGCCGCCCGCTCCTCCAGCAGCTCCACCCTCCTGAGCACGGTGGGCCGCCGCGAGCGCCGCTCGCACTTGACCGCGCCTCGCGTCCCCACGGTCGGCATCGACATCGGCGGCACCAAGGTGATGGCCGGTGTCGTCGACGCGGACGGCAACATCCTGGAGAAGCTGCGCACCGAGACGCCGGACAAGAGCAAGAGCCCGAAGGTGGTGGAGGACACCATCACCGAGCTGGTCCTCGATCTGTCCGAACGGCACGACGTCCACGCCGTCGGCATCGGCGCGGCCGGCTGGGTCGACGCCGACCGCTCCCGGGTGCTGTTCGCACCCCACCTGTCCTGGCGCGACGAGCCGCTGAAGGCCCGTCTCACCGAGCGTCTGCGGGTCCCCGTCATGGTGGACAACGACGCGAACACCGCCGCCTGGGCCGAATGGCGCTTCGGCGCCGGCCGCGGCGAGAACGATCTCGTCATGATCACGCTCGGCACCGGCATCGGCGGCGCCATCCTGGAGGACGGCCAGGTCAAACGGGGTCGCTACGGCGTGGCCGGCGAGTTCGGCCATATGCAGGTGGTGCCCGGCGGCCACCGCTGCCCCTGCGGCAATCGCGGCTGCTGGGAGCAGTACAGCTCGGGCAACGCCCTGGTGCGCGAGGCCCGTGAGCTGGCGGCGGCCGAGTCCCCGGTCGCGTACGGGATCATCGACCGGGTCGACGGCCAGGTGCGGGAGATCACCGGCCCGCTCATCACGGAGCTCGCCCGTGAGGGCGACGCGATGTGCGTGGAGCTCTTCCAGGACATCGGCCAGTGGCTGGGCGTCGGCATCGCCAACCTCGCCGCCGCCCTGGACCCCTCCTGCTTCGTCATCGGCGGCGGCGTCAGCGCGGCCGACGACCTGCTGATCGGCCCTGCCCGCGACGCCTTCCGGCGCCATCTGACCGGCCGCGGCTACCGGCCGGAGGCCCGTATCGTCAAGGCGCAGCTCGGTCCGGAGGCCGGCATGGTCGGCGCCGCGGATCTGGCGCGGCTCGTCGCGCGCCGCTTCCGGCGGGCCAACCGGCGGCGGGTCGAGCGGTACGAGCGCTACGCGAAGGCCGTCGGCAAGTGAGTGCCGCGCCCCCGAGGAGGCCGCCGCGCTGGGTGCAGTGGACGGTCGTCCCCCTGCTGATCCTGGTGCCGATCGGCTATGTGATCATCTCCGCCGAGCAGAGCCGGGACAGCGGCGAGGAGAAGCAGCAGCAGGCCGCCGCCACCACGCTCACCCACCTGTGGCCCACCAAGCTGCAGCGGCGCATCTACCAGGTGACGATCCCGTCCGGTTCCCGGCCGGTGGCGTACCTGGAGACCAACGACTGGGCGGCGAGCTCCTTCTATGTGCAGTTCCGCACCAACCAGATCGGCCTGGACGTCTTCCTCTCCCAGTACGGCAAGACCCGCTCCGCCCTCAGGGACGGCGTCGTCACCGTGAGCCCGAAGCAGGCCCGCACCGTACGCTGGAGCTTCGGCCAGGACCGCACGTGGGCCGGACTCAAGCTGAAGCAGCACGGCGACAAGCCGGACCACAACATCACGGTCGACTTCTCCAACAGCGACCACCCCGTGGTCTATGTCGTGTCCACGATAAACTTCCGGTGATCGCAGGCCAAGCGCCGCAAGGCAGCAGCGCTCTGACGGGGCCGGCCGTCGCCGTCCGGGGACGCTTCGATAGCGTGGCGCGAGTGAGCGACGAGCAGAGCCCCAAGACCCTCCAGCACCGCATCGACGGCCCGCAGGACGCGCCGGTCCTCGTCCTCGGCCCCTCACTGGGCACCACATGGCACATGTGGGACCGGCAGATTCCCGAGCTGACCCGGCAGTGGCGGGTGCTGCGGTACGACCTCCCCGGCCACGGCGGCGCCCCCGCCGACCCCTCGGTCTCCACCGTCGAGCTCGCCGACCGCCTGCTGCGCACCCTGGACGAGGCCGGCGTCGAGCGCTTCGGCTACGCGGGCTGCGACCTCGGCGGCGCCATAGGCACCCACCTCGCGCTGCGCGCCCCGCAGCGCGTCGCCTCCCTCGCCCTGATCTCCTCGGCGGCCCGCTTCGGCACACCCGACGCGTGGCGGCAGCTGGGTCTGCTGGTCCGCGCCAACGGCCTGGACCAGCTCGCCCTGAGCGCCCCCGAGCGTTGGTTCGCCCCCGCCTTCCGCGCCGCCCAGGCCGCCATCGTGGACTGGTCCGTCCAGATGGCCCGGGCCGTGCACCCCGAGTGCTACAGCGCCGCCTGCGAGGCGCTGGCGACCCATGACGTGAACACCGGGCTGGGCCTGATCACCGTGCCGACGCTGGTCCTGGTCGGAGCCGAGGACCAGGTGACACCGCCCGCCGACGCCCGGGCCCTGATCGCCGGGATACCGGACGCGCGGCTCGCGGTCGTCCCCGGAGCCGCGCACCTGGTGCCGGTCGAGCAGCCGGCCGCCGTGAGCGAGCTCCTGGTACGCCACTTCGAGGCCACCTGGACCGCGCAGCCCGCCGCCGCGCCCGTCCCCCAGTCGCCCGCGCCGCCCGCGCCCAGCGCTTTCGATCCTGAACCGCCGGCCCCCCTGCGGCCCGCGCCGCAGCTCCACGGCGACACCGCGGCGGCCGGCCGCCCGGACCCGTACGCCGAGGGGGACCGCATCCGGCGCGAGCTCCAGGGCGACGCGCGCGCCGACCGGCCCGGGGCGGCCGAGCCGGCCGGCGAGTACGGCGGGGACTTCGAGGAGTTCGTCACCCGCTACGCCTGGGGCGAGGTCTGGAACCGCCCCGGCCTCGACCGGCGGACCCGCAGCGCCATCACCCTGACGGCGCTCGTCGCCGGCGGCCACCACACCGAACTCGCCGCGCACACCAGGGCCGCGCTGCGCTCCGGCCTCACCCCCGCCGAGATCGAGGAGGTGCTGCTGCACACCGCCGTCTACTGCGGGGTGCCCGCCGCCACCTCCGCCTTCGCGGTGGCACGGCGCGTCATCCGGGAGGAGACTCGGCCCCGGGAGTGAGCCCGCGCGGCTCGGCACGGTCCCCGGCCCGGTAGCCGTCCGCCCGTCGGCATCTCCCAGGGTGCGGCGTGTGCGGCCCGCACCTCGTCGGCCATGATGGCCGTGCCAAAGATCACCGCTCCGGAGGAGAGTCATGAAGCTGACGAAGAAGGGCCACGCCTGCGTCCGCCTGGAGAAGGACGGGCGCGTGCTCGTCATCGACCCCGGAGCCTTCACCGAGCCGGGCGCGGCCGTGGGGGCGGAGGCGATCCTCGTCACGCACGAGCACGCGGACCACTTCGGCGAGCAGCAGCTGCGCGCCGCGCTGGAGGCCGATCCGGCGGCGGAGATCTGGGCCCTGAAGAGCGTCGCCGACCAGGTCGCCGCCGCCTTCCCGGGCCGGGTCCACACCGTCGGCGAGGGCGACACCTTCAGCGCCGCCGGCTTCGACGTCGAGGTGCACGGCCAGATGCACGCCGTGATCCACCCCGACATCCCGCGCATCACCAACGTCGGGTACCTCCTCGACGGCTCCGTCTTCCACCCCGGCGACGCGTTCACCGTCCCCGGCCGGCCCGTCGAGACGCTGCTGCTGCCCGTGCACGCCCCCTGGAGCAAGGTCTCCGAGGTCATCGACTACCTCCGCGAGGTGAAGCCGGCGCGCGCCATCGACGTCCACGACGGACTGCTCAGCGACCTGGCCCGGACCGTCTACGACCGGCTGCTCGGACCCGACGGTCCGGGTGTCGGCGGCGCCGGGCACAGCAGGATGGCCCCCGGCGACAGCGCCGACCTGGGCTGACGCCCGGCCGGCGGCCTGCCGCGGACCGCCCCGGGACCGCCCCGGGACCGCTTGTCGGAGGCGGGCGGTACATTCGGGTCCATGCGCATCGCCACCTGGAACGTCAACTCGATCACCGCCCGCCTGCCGCGGCTGCTGGCCTGGCTGGAGAAGAACAGCCCCGATGTGCTGTGCATCCAGGAGACCAAGTGCGCCGAGGAGCAGTTCCCGTTCGACGACCTGCGCGCCCTCGGCTACGAGACCGCCGTCAACGCCACCGGCCGGTGGAACGGCGTGGCCCTGCTGTCCAAGGCGGGTCTCGAGGACGTCGTCGTCGGCCTGCCCGGCGGCCCGCTGTACGAGGAGGTCGACGAGCCCCGCGCGCTCTCGGCGACCTGCGGCCCGGTCCGGGTCTGGTCGGTGTACGTCCCCAACGGCCGCGAGGTCGGCCACGAGCACTACGCGTACAAGCTGCGCTGGTTCGAGGCGCTGCGGGCGGCGGTCGCCGAGGACGCGGCGGGCGAGCGCCCCTTCGCCGTCCTCGGCGACTACAACGTGGCCCCCACCGACGACGACGTGTGGGATCCGTCGGTCTTCGAGGGGATGACCCATGTCACCCCGGCCGAGCGTGAGGCGCTGGAGCACCTGCGCCAGGCCGGGCTCGACGACGTGGTGCCCCGCCCGCTGAAATACGACCGCCCCTACACCTACTGGGACTACCGCCAGCTGGCCTTCCCCAAGAACCGCGGCATGCGGATCGACCTCGTCTACGCGAACAAGGCCTTCGGCGAGGCGGTCACCGACGCCTACGTCGACCGCGAGGAACGCAAGGGCAAGGGCGCGTCCGACCACGCACCCGTCGTGGTCGACCTCGACGTCCCCGCCGCCTGACCGGTCCACCTCGCCCCGACGGGCAGGCCCACCGCGAAGCGCCCGCCGGCCCTGCGTCGGAACTCGACGTGGCCGCGCAGCCCGGGCGGACCGGGCAGGTGCAGGGTGGCCGGGTGCGCCACCTCGCGCAGGTCCACCACCACGGCGTCGTCCGGCAACCCTGCCAGCGCGGCGGCCAGCTCGGGGTCGGCCCCCGGCCGGGCATGCCCCACCGGGGTGCCCCGCAGGTCGGGCCGGTAGGAGAACACGTGCGTGGTCTCGGCGAGCCGTTCCAGCACCACGGTGTGGTCCGCGGCCCCGGCCATCCCTTCCGGCCCGGGACGCGGCGCTGTGCGGTCCAGGGCCGCCAGCCCAGCCCGGGCCAGCCGGGTGACCCAGTCGACCAGTGAGGGGGCGACATACGCCCAGGTGTCGAGGAAGACGCCGGTCGCGGCGAACACCCGGCCCCAGGCGCCGGTGACCTCGTCCACGTCGACGAAGAGGGTGTCGCCGCCGGACTCGTGCAGCAGATGCGCGGAGCCGGCCGGCCCCACGGCCCAGCCCCCGGGGTGCAGGCCGCGCTCGGGTCCCAGCCAGTACTCCTCCAGCCCGCCGAGCCGGATCGACCGCACCCTGCCGACCAGGTGCCGCACCTCGTGGGGCAGCGGCACTCCCCATGCCGCGATCTCGGCGTCGTCCGCGCCGGGGGCCAGCCGGACCGTGCCCGGTGCCCGCGCCCCGAGCTCCTCCAGCAGCCGCCAGGCGCGGTCCGCCGCCCTCGTCCCGGCTTCCCGTTCGTCCCGCATCGCATGGCCCTTCTCGCTCCGGGAGCCTTACGTACCGTATTGTGCGGCAACGGAACGTATACAACGGGCGGATGTCGATGGGCCGCGTCCGCGCTCGCGCTCCCGCGGCACGCCGCCGTGCTCGTGGAGGTCGGCGGGGGAGCCGCCGACGACGTGTGAGGCGGGCCGTCCTGAGCGCGGCGCGTGCGGCCGTTGCGTCCGTCGTGAGGGTGAACGCACGACATGGACCGTTCGCGGGACCCAGCCGAAGATCGACGCCCTACTCTGGCGGCATGGGCATCTCCTTTCTGGATAGATTGCGCAAAAGGTACGGCGAGGTTCGCGGTGCGACCGTGCCGCAGTCTCTCGCGGAGGACCGGGAGGGAGTCGCCGGACTGCTCTCGGAGTGCGAGCTGCTGCGCGCCAGGGCGGAGACCGAGGGGGTGGAACTGGACGACACCGCCGCCTCGTTGGAGCGTCTGGACCAGCTGGTGCCGCGCTGGCGCGACGACCCGGACGAGCAGTCCTGGCTGGGCAACGACGCCGGGCTCTACCTCGGGACGGTCGTGGTGCGCAATGTGCCGGGTGCGAGCTGGCAGATCTGGCCGAACGGACGGCCCGTCATCCTGCTGGCCTGCGGCCGTGAACTCGACGTCGTCGAGGCGGGCCACGAGTGGGCGCAGAGCGGCACCCCGGAGCTGTCCCAGGTCTACGCCGAGGCCTCCGAGATCTGAGCCCGCAGCGGGACCCACCGTGGCCGCGGCCGGGGCCGTGCCGGGCCCGTGTCGGGCCGCGACCCTGCACGTTCGGCCGCGTGCGGTCTCGCCTGCACCGAAGCGGACGGGCGGGCGGCGGAGCGCCGGCACCGACCCGCCCGGCACCGACCCGCCCGGTCCCGACACGGCCGGGGGCGCCGCGTTCCTCCGGTCCTTCCGGCCCCGGTTCGGCTTCGCCAGAGACGACTCCGCCCGGACGGCGAGCGTGTCTGGGCCGGGATCACCGTCTGACGGGGCGTCGGGAGGTGCATGATGGGGGCATGGACTCCCTGCAGCAGATGCCCAACATCGGCGCGGTCCTGGCCGAGCGCCTCCGCAGTGCCGGTGTGCCGGACGCCGACGAGCTGCGCCGCCTCGGGGCCGGAGGGGCCTTCGCGATGATCCGCGACGGGCTCCCCGAGGACGCCTGCACCCACACCCTGCTCGCCCTCGAGGGAGCTATCCGCGGTACCCGCTGGACCGCCATCCCCAAGGCCGACCGCGATGCGCTGGTCGGCCGGGTGCTCGGTGAGGGCCATGCGGGCGCGCCCGCGGCGGGACGGTAGCGTCCCGGTCCGCTCGACCGGCCGCCGAGGGGCGGCCCCGCCGCCGCAGCCATGCGTCGGCGGTCGGTGGAGGACACCGCGTCGGTGATCAGGCGGCGCGTTCGTCGCGCTGACGCACGTCCGCTGAGCCGACGTCACATACGTTCCGGCCACGCGGACCGTTCGTGTGCAGCCGCGCCGACGGCCCGCCTCAGCCAGGGCTGCCTGGGCCCGTACTGCCCGCGCTCCCCGGTCGCGGCCTGCCGCAGCTGTCGCCGCCCTGGTGGTGGGGACAGGCCTGGGACCGCGGGCCGCCGCCGCAGCAGCGGCGTGGACCGGCCGCCCATCGGCGTGTGCGTGCCGGCGCTGTCCAGATGGGCCGCCGCCGTCCTGGCGCCGGTGGGTCGCAAGCCGCGCCCCGGGCTGGAGCGAACGGACTGTCCAGCGCCATGCCGTACCCGGCCCCGCGTCGGGCACGGAAGCCGGGCCCGGCCTGTGCGATGCGCGTGCCGTCGGCGGCGAACGGCCGGCCCGCCGCGCGGCCGGAGGCCGGCAAGGAAACGACGACGGGGTCTCAGCGCCCGGCCGGCGACCGCGTTTCGCCGTCCTCCGCCGACGGCAGTTCGGGACCGAAGGCGAGTCCGGGGCGGCCCTCGGCCGCGCTTCCCCCGGCCCGGACGGCGACCGGTGAGGTGGCGAGTCGGGTTTCTGAGGGAACATCAGTCCATCGAGCGAACTTGCGACATACCCATTGACGTCGGCCACGGCGCGCGCGGAGTCTGAAACCGTCAGCGTCGACAGGGGGAGGACCCGATGGGTTGCGGACGTGCGTCGATCCTGGGAGCGGCCGCGGCTGCCGCGCTCGTGTTCGCCGCGGTGAGCACGGTTCCGGCCGTCGCGTACCCGAGCGACGGCCGGCATCACGTCCACACCCACGGTCACGGTCATGGCAGCGGCCACCGGGGCGCCTACGTCGCGCTCGGGGACTCCTACACATCGGGGCCACTCATCCCCGACCAGGTGGACGCCGCGTGCGGCCGGTCGAACCGGAACTATCCCTCGCTGGTGGCACAGCGTCTGAGAGGCACCGAGCTGACCGACGTGAGCTGCGGCGGGGCCACCACGGCCGAGATGTGGAAGGCGCAGGGCGGCAACCCCCCGCAGTTGGACGCGCTCAGCAGGCGCACCTCCCTGGTCACCGTGCAGATCGGCGGCAACGACATCGGCTTCGGCAGCATCATCAGCACCTGCGCCGGCGCGGCGGTCTCCGACCCGACCGGCAATCCCTGCGAGAAGCACTACTCGGCGGGCGGCACCGACCGGCTGCGGGCCGCGGTCGAGGCGGCGGCGCCCAAGGTCGACGCGGTGCTGGACGCCATCCGCCACCGCGCGCCGCGGGCCCGCGTCGTGGTCGTCGGCTACCCCGCCCTGCTCCCCGACAGCGGCGCCGGCTGCCGTCCGGCGGTGCCTTTCGCCGACGGGGACTTCGCCTACCTCCGGGACACCGGTAAGCGGCTCAACGCCATGCTGGCCCGGCGGGCCAAGGCCGCCCACGCCACCTACGTCGACACCTACACCCCGACCGTCGGGCACGACATGTGTGCGGCTCCCGGCGTCCGCTGGATAGAGCCGCTCACGCCCGCCGCCCAGGCCGCCCCCGCGCACCCGAACGCCCTGGGAGAACAAGCCATGGCGCCGCCGTCCTCAAGGCGCTCTGCGTACGCGGCCGCATATGACGGAGCCGCGAGGGTCTCGTGCCCTCGCGGCCGCCCGTGCCCTCGCGGCCGTCACTCCGCGGCGACGGCCACCGGGCGACTGGCGGGTGCGCTGGCTTCGCGGGTGACGTCAGCGACGACCTCCACCACATCGGGCCCGTAGGCCTCGGAGTTGACCACCTTCAGCAGCAGGCAGAAGGTGCCGTCGACACCATAGGTGCGGGAAAGTCGCTGGTAGTGGCGGGCGAGGTAGCGCACGGCGGCCTGGTTGGTCACCCCGCGCTGGCCGGAGGCGAGGAAGACCGGGCGATTGTTCCCGGTGTTCTCGTCGGCGGCCAGCCGGGCCAGGAAGACGTACTCCACCGCGCCCTTCTCCATGCGGTAGGTCTCGCCGCCCACGGTCAGGGCGCCCTGATCCTCGGCGGGTCCGGTGAAGTCGTGGACCCGAAAACCTGGGAGCATGGAACGCAGGTGCGCCGCCATGCGGTGGTTCGATATCGGGCCGCCGATGCAGAACTCCGTGCGCGCCCCGAAACCCTGCCAGGCGGTGTCGTGGGGCAGTATCTCGGCGTGCGCCCCGCACTCCTTGATCAGGGCGGACAGTTCGATCAGCGCGAAGACGTCGTGGCGCGCGACGCTCCAGCCGCGGGTCGAGCCCGGATCGCGGTTGACGACCAGGAGGCATTCCGAACCAGTGGGGAGCCCGAAGAATCGCTGTTTGCGCCGCAGTTTGCGCCGCCACAGGTACGTGCGGACGAACCAGCCCAGCGCGGCGCTGACGCCGCTCGCGACCAGTCCCAGGACGATATTGCGCACGTCGTCGCTCATGGGCCGCGATCGTAGTTGAGGCGTTCCTGACGAGAAAGGCAGGGTGGGGTTAGGCTGCCCGGACGGTCGTCCCAGTGGAGGTCCACGTATGCGTCGTCACGCTGTACGGATACTGTCGCTGCTCACCGTAACCGCCGCCGCGTTCTCGGTGGCCGCGGCCCCGCCGGGGGCCGAGGTACCGGTCCGGGACGCCGGACCCGCCAAGGTCCCCCTCGCCGTCGGCTACGGGGGCGCGGTCTCCAGCGTCGACGCCGACGCCTCCGCCGCCGGCATCGAGGTGCTGCGGCGCGGCGGGAACGCCGTGGACGCCGCGGTCGCCACCGCGGCGGCTCTCGGCGTCACCGAGCCCTATTCGGCGGGCATCGGCGGCGGTGGCTACTTCGTGTACTACGACGCCAAGCAGCGCAAGGTGCACACCATCGACGGCCGGGAGACGGCCCCGAGGAGCGCCACCGACAAGCTCTTCGTCGAGAACGGCCAGCCGCTGCCCTTCAACGACGCCGTCACCAGCGGTCTGAGCGTCGGCGTCCCCGGCACCCCCGCCACCTGGGACACCGCGTTGAAGTCCTGGGGCAGCCGGAGCCTGCGGGACGTGCTGCGGCCGGCCGAGCGCCTCGCGCACGACGGCTTCACCGTGGACGCCACCTTCCGCAGCCAGACCGAGGCCAACCAGGCGCGCTTCCAGGACTTCCCGGCCACGGCCGCGCTCTTCCTGCCCGGCGGGCAACTGCCCGTCGTCGGCTCCACCCTCAAGAACCCGGACCTTGCCCGCACCTACTCCGAGCTCGGCCGCGAAGGGGTCTTTGCCGTCTACGGCGGCGGCATAGGCAAGGACATCGTCAACACCGTGCGCAAGCCGCCGGTGGACCCGGCCGCCACCCGGGTCGTCCGCCCCGGCGACCTCACGACCGCCGACCTGAAGGCATACAAGGCCAAGCCGCAGAACCCCACCCGCGTCTCGTACCGCGGCCTGGACGTCTACGGGATGGCCCCGTCCTCCTCCGGCGGCACCACCGTCGGCGAGGCGCTGAACATCCTCGAGCGGACGGGCCGTCTCTCCCGGCTGTCCGAAGCGCAGTACCTGCACCGCTTCCTCGAGGCGAGCCGGATCTCCTTCGCCGACCGCGGGCGCTGGGTCGGCGACCCCGCTTTCGAGAAGGTCCCGACCGCGGGGCTGCTGTCGCAGAGGTTCGCCGACTCCCGCGCCTGCCTGATCAAGGACGACGCGGTGCTGGCCAGCCCGGTCGCCCCAGGGGACCCGTCCCGTCCGGCGCGCTGCGACCGCGGTGGCAAGGCCGCCCCGACCACGTACGAGGGCGAGAGCACCACGCACCTCACGGTCGCCGACAAGTGGGGCAACGTCGTCGCGTACACCTTGACCATCGAGCAGACCGGGGGCAGCGCGATCACCGTCCCCGGGCGTGGCTTCCTGCTCAACAACGAGCTGACCGACTTCTCCTTCGCCCCGGCGAGCCCCTCCGTCCACGACCCCAACCTGCCCGGCCCCGGGAAGCGGCCGCGTTCGTCGATGTCCCCGACGATCGTGCTGAAGGACGGCCGGGTGGACTTCGCGCTCGGCTCGCCCGGCGGCGCCACGATCATCACCACGGTGCTGCAGGTGCTGACCGAGCATGTCGACCGCGGCATGCCGCTGGTGGATGCGATCGCCGTGCCCCGCGCCAGCCAGCGCAACGCCGCGACGACGCAGGTGGAGCCCGCCTTCCTCGCCAGCGATGTGGCGGCGGAGCTGAAGGACATCGGGCACAGCTTCGCGGACGCGGGCGAGATCGGCGCCGTGACCGGTGTGCAGCGACTGCCGGACGGACGCTGGCTGGCCGCCGCAGAGAAGGTGCGCCGCGGTGGCGGCTCGGCGATGGTGGTTCAGAGCACGATGCGGTAATGAGTCGTCAGGCGCCGTTCGCCGTCGAGCACATGGAAGGCGACGCCGGGCGGCGCCGAACGGTCGGCCACCGCGCCGTCCTGCCCCGATTCCCACGGCATGCGCAGCGTCCACGTCACCCCCGGCGCGGCGATCAGCGGCCGCCCGGCGAAGCTCGTGGCGGCGGGCGTGTGCGCGTGCCCGGTCAGGACGGCCACCACCTCCGGGTGCGCCGCCAGCAGTTCCGCCAAGGCCTCGGGGCGTCCCAGCCGGTAGCCGTCGGGCAGCGGATGGTGCAGCGGCACGGGCGGGTGGTGGAAGGCCACCAGCGCGGGAGTCCCCGGCGCGAGGCCGTTCAGCGTCGCGGACAGCCACCGCAGGGTGTCCTCGTCCAGGAGGCCGTCGTCCTCACCAGGGATCGTCGAATCGCACATTAGGATGGCCGTCCCGGCGACGAGGTGCGCCCGGTTCACCGGCCCTGCCCCCTCCGCCTCGCCCAGCAGCGCCTTGCGGTAGGCGGCGCGGCGATCATGGTTGCCCGGGCAGCAGAGCACGGGGAAGGGCGCCTGGAGGATCCGGGCGGCGTCCTCGTACTCGGCGGGGGCGCCGTGGTCGGCGATGTCCCCGGTGACCAGCAGTGCGTCCGGTTGCCGGGGGAGTCCGCGCAGGTACGCCATGACGCGGTCGGCGCGCTCCGACGAGCGCTCGGTGCCGTCGAGATGCAGATCGCTGATATGAGCCAGCAGCATGGGCCGCTCCCCTCCTGGGCTAACGTTAAATGGATTCTATGCCATTAGAACGGCAGAAGGGTAGGCGGTAGAGTGCCGTCGGCGGGCCATCGAGAGGAGGACGTCATGGAGCGGGACCTCGCCATAGAACTGGCGAACACCCTCCGCCACGACGGTGACGGAGGGGTCGCCGACGACCTCGGCGACCCGACCGCGCTGACGGCCTGGGTTCGCGCGCACCTTCCCGAGGCCGACGGCTTCGCCGCGGACGACGCGGCGCTCGCCGATGTGCTCGCCCTGCGCCGCGCCCTGCGCGCCCTGTTCGCCCGCGCCGTGGCGCCCGGGCCGCCCAGTGCCGCCGACGCCCGGCGCCTGATGCCCGCCGAGGAGGCTCTCACGCACCTCAACGCCGCCGCGGCGCTGCTCCCCGTCGCCCCTCGGCTCGTGTGGCCGGTGCAGCAGGCTCCCGTCGCCACGCTCGTGTCGACGGCGCAGCCGGCCGAGCCGGTGGCCCGCGTCGTCGCGGCACTCGCCCGGGCGGCCGTGGATTTCCTTGCCGGACCCCGGCGCGACCGGCTGCGGTCCTGCGGCGCGCCCAGGTGTGTCCGGTATTTCGTCAAGTCCCACGGCCGCCAGGAGTGGTGCAAGCCGTCCTGCGGCAACCGCGCCCGTGTCGCCCGCCATTACCGACGTCACCATGCGGAGCAGGTTCAGGGGCGAGGGACCGAAGCTGAGGGCTGAGGCCCGTGGGCGCAGCGGTGGGGGAGCGCCGCTGACGCCTCCGCCCGCCGGGCGCTCGTCGTGCCCCATGGCGCCGCCGGCGTCGGGCTGTGTGCGTGTGCCGGCCACCGTATGCCTCACCGACACACTGCCGGGCCGCCCTCGCAGGAGGGGCAGCCCGCCGGGCCGCCCTCGCCCGGGAAGGCGGGCAGGCGCGTCGGCCCGGTCTTGCCGCCGCGGCCGGTGCCCGCCCGTGAGCGCCGCGGCGTGGCGGCCGCACTGCGCCGGGCGGGTCTGCCCGACCCCGAAACCTGATCGGCTTCGTTGAGTAACGGCGCTGGTATTGCCACAGTGGGCAGTGGGCTCTTACGTTCGTCCCAACGCCGGATCTACGTGCGTAGACCAGCCTGCCGTTCCGGCGTGCCCTTGCGTCAAAGGAGCTGTCATGCCCAATGTCGTACGCGCCGCGCTCGTCCAGGCGACGTGGACCGGTGACACCGAGTCGATGATCGCGAAGCACGAGGAGCACGCCCGCGAGGCAGCCGCGCAGGGTGCCCAGGTGATCGGCTTCCAGGAGGTGTTCAACTCCCCCTACTTCTGCCAGGTCCAGGAGGCCGAGAACCACCGGTGGGCCGAGCGGGTGCCGGACGGTCCGACCGTGCGGCGTATGCAGGCGCTCGCCCGGGAGACGGGCATGGTGACGGTGGTGCCGGTCCACGAGATCGAACAGGACGGCTTCTACTACAACACCGCCGCCGTGATCGACGCCGACGGCAGCTACCTCGGCAAATACCGGAAGCACCACATCCCGCAGGTCAAGGGCTTCTGGGAGAAGTTCTACTTCAAGCCCGGCAACCTGGGGTGGCCCGTCTTCGACACGGCCGTCGGCAAGATCGGCGTCTACATCTGCTACGACCGCCACTTCCCCGAGGGCTGGCGGGCGCTCGGCCTCGCCGGCGCGCAACTGGTCTACAACCCCTCGGCGACGCATCGCGGGCTCTCCTCGTACCTGTGGCAGCTGGAGCAGCCGGCCGCGGCCGTCGCCAACGAGTACTTCGTCGCCGCCATCAACCGGGTCGGCCAGGAACCGGACTACGGCGACAACGACTTCTACGGCACCTCGTACTTCGTCGACCCCCGCGGCCAGTTCGTGGGTGACGTGGCCTCCGACAAGGAGGAACAGCTGATCGTGCGTGACCTGGACTTCGACCTGATCCCCGCGGTGCGCCAGCAGTGGGCCTTCTACCGGGACCGCCGCCCTGACGCCTACAGCACCCTGACGGAGGCGTGAAACGTCCATGACCATCACCGAGAACCCGCACGCCGCGCTCCACTCCCGCCACCAGGCCGTGATGCCGCAGTGGCTCGTGACCTACTACCGGCAGCCCATCGAGATCACCCACGGCGAGGGCCGCCACGTCTGGGACGCCGAGGGCCGGCAGTACCTGGACTTCTTCGGCGGCATCCTCACCACCATGACCGCCCACGCCCTGCCCGAGGTGACCGCCGCGATCCGCGAACAGGCGGGGCGGATCCTGCACTCCTCCACGCTCTATCTGAGCTCGCAGGCCGTCGAGCTCGCCGAGCGCATCGCCCGCCTGTCGGGCGTCCCCGACGCCCGGGTCTTCTTCACCACCTCCGGCACGGAGGCGAACGACACAGCGCTGCTGCTCGCCACCACGTACCGGAAGTCCAACCAGATCCTGGCGCTGCGCAACAGCTACCACGGGCGCTCCTTCTCGGCGATCGGCATCACCGGCAACACCTCCTGGTCGCCGACGAGCCTGTCGCCGCTCCAGACGCTCTACGTGCACGGCGGCGTCCGACACCGCGGCCCGTACGCGCACCTGTCCGACGCCGAGTTCACGGCTGCCTGCGTGGCGGATCTGGAGGACGTGCTCGGCCAGGCCAACGGCCAGGTCGCCGCCCTGATCGCCGAGCCGGTCCAGGGCGTCGGGGGCTTCACCTCGGGTCCTGACGGGCTGCTGGCCGCGTTCAAGCAGGTCCTGGACCGGCATGGCATCCTGTGGATCACCGACGAGGTGCAGACCGGCTGGGGCCGCACCGGTGAGCACTTCTGGGGCTGGCAGGCGCACGAGGGCTCCGGCCCGCCGGACGTCTTGACCTTCGCCAAGGGCGTCGGCAACGGCCTTTCCATGGGCGGGGTCGTCGCCCGCGCCGAGGTGATGAACTGCCTCACCGCCAACTCCATCTCCACCTTTGGCGGCAGCCCCATCACCACGGCCGGCGCGCTGGCCAACCTGCAATACCTCCTCGACCACGATCTGCAGGGCAACGCCCGGCGCGTGGGCGGTCTGCTCAGGTCGCGACTGGAGGCCATCTGCTCCGGGCTCCCGGTGGTGCGCGAGGTGCGCGGACGCGGGCTGATGCTCGGCGTCGAGCTGGCCTCGCCGGCTGCCGCGGGCCTCGTCCTGGAGGCGGCGCGTGAGGGCGGCCTGCTCATCGGCAAGGGCGGCCGGGCCGGCGACGCGCTGCGCATCGCCCCGCCGCTCTCCCTGACCGTCGCGGAGGCGGAGGAAGGGGCGTCCATCCTGGAGTCGGCACTCAAGCAGGCCCAGAGCGAGCTGGGCGACGGTTCAACCTGACGCCGCGGCACCGCCTCAAGCGCGGGCAGGGGCCTCGCCCCGCCCGCGCCGCCGCCGTTGCTCACCGGTTCCCGTGTGGCGCGTGGAACGTCGGGCGGGTCATCGGCGCGCCGCACGCGATGCTGCGGCCGCCGGGGTGGGCGACGCCGGGCGGTCCGGGTGCTGCGGGCGGCCCGGTCTGCGGAAGTGGGTGTACGGCGGATATGCCGCGAAAGCGATGTCGAGCTCGGGCCCGCGCCATCCGTCGCCGGGGTGCAGCAGCGGCGTGAGCGACTCGACCAGGGCCATGTGCCCCTTCACCACGCCCTTCTGACACGGCCCCTGGCCGGCTGCCCACGCCAACTGCGTGGCCGCGAAGGAGAACGTGCCGCGGCTGCCGACGAGGATGAGGGTCCGGGCGTGTCCGACGGGCCGCAGCCGGTCGCGGGATTCCGCGCGGCCGTACCGTTTCCACCAGGCGTCGGCGTCGCGTGCCGTGCGCGCCTCGTCCGTGCGGACCGTCAGCGGTACGCCGCCGGTGAGCCGGCGGCGCAATCCGGGCCATGCGCTCGCCCGCAGGCCGAGTGAGTGGTGGATCAGGACGAGGTCGACCCGGCCGCCGCACGCCTCCAGATACCCCTCCTCCCGCAGGGGCACTCCGCCGCGCAGCGGGACGTGGACGATGGTGCGCCGGGAGCAGGCCGCGAAGGAGAACATTCCGGCGAGAGTCGAGAGCCCCGCGTGGTCGCCGACCAGGAAGCCGTAGGCGGCCGGGTCGGTGAGCGCCGTGTGGCGCGGGGGGTGCCATGGTTGCACGACCCGGTGCTCGACGGGCCCGGTTCGCGGCCGGAACTGACGCAGTCTCATTCGCACGCGGGATCCTCCATCCGCCCATCGTCGCCGCGTCGCCGCGGCCCGGGCAACGCGATTTCCCCGCACGCCGCATACCAGCTCATATGCCTGATTCATGGCATATTGTGAGCATTCGCCATTCGGCGGGCGCGAAAGGAGCGGATCGCCCCCGTCGAGTCCGGGCTTCCCGTGAGGCCCTGGCAGAGAGCGGTGGTGTCGCCACCGTGGGTGACCGGTCGTGCGTTCCCCGCCATGGAGGGGCCTGCGGGCGCAGAGCCGTTCCGGCATGGCAACGAGGTCTCAGGGACCCCGCGCTCGGCCATGGGAAGGAGTGGGAGCATGAGCCGCATCGTCATCCGGGGCGGACTGGTCGTCACCGCGGCCGAGGAAGTCCACGCCGACGTCCTTGTCCAGGGTGGAAGGATCGCCGCCCTCGCCGCGCGCGGCTCGGATCCGGCCGAGGGGTGGGCGGGGTCCGCTGATCGTGTGATCGACGCGGGCGGGATGTATGTGCTGCCGGGTGGTGTGGACGCGCACACCCATATGGAGTTGCCGTTCGGCGGCACCTTTGCGTCGGATTCCTTCGAGAGCGGTACGCGGGCGGCGGCGTGGGGTGGGACGACGACGGTTGTGGATTTCGCCGTGCAGTCGGTGGGGGAGTCGTTGCGTGCGGGGCTGGACGCGTGGCATGCGAAGGCGGATGGCCGGTGTGCGATCGACTACGGCTTCCACATGATTCTTTCGGACGTCACCGAGGACACACTGGAGGAGATGGACGTCCTGGTGGAGGAGGGTGTGACGTCCTTCAAGCTGTTCATGGCGTATCCGGGTGTGTTCTACAGCGATGACGGCAGGATTCTGCGGGCGATGCAGCGTGGTGCGGCCGATGGTGGGCTGATCATGATGCATGCGGAAAACGGGATCGCGATCGATGTGCTGGTGGAGCAGGCGTTGGCCGCGGGCCGGACCGATCCGCGGTACCACGGTGAGGTGCGGCATGCCTTGTTGGAGGCGGAGGCGACGCATCGGGCGATTCGGCTGGCGCAGGTGGCGGGGTGCCCGCTGTATGTGGTGCATGTCTCGGCGCGGCAGGCGGTGGAGCAGATCGCGCTGGCCCGGGACGAGGGGCTGAACGTGTTCGGGGAGACGTGTCCGCAGTATCTGTTCCTGTCCACCGACAACCTCGCCGAGCCGGGTTTCGAGGGTGCGAAGTACGTGTGCTCGACGCCGTTGCGGCCGAGGGAGCATCAGGCGGTGCTGTGGAGGGGCCTGCGCACGAATGATCTGCAGGTGGTGTCGACGGATCACTGCCCGTTCTGTTTTCTGGGGCAGAAAGAGTTGGGGCGGGGTGACTTCTCGAAGATTCCCAATGGGCTGCCGGGGGTGGAGAACCGGATGGATCTGCTGCATCAGGCGGTGGTGGAGGGGCGTATCAGCCGTCGGCGGTGGGTGGAGATCGCCTGTGCGGCGCCGGCGCGGATGTTCGGGTTGTATCCGCGCAAGGGGACGATCGCGCCGGGTGCGGACGCGGACATCGTGGTCTACGACCCGGCCGCGGAGCAGGTGCTGTCCGCGCGGACGCATCACATGAACGTCGACTACTCGGCCTACGAGGGCAAGCGGATCACCGGGCAGGTCAAGACGGTGCTGTCCCGCGGCGAGCTCGTCCTCGACGGCCGGGAGTACGTCGGGCGGGCGGGCCACGGCCAGTACATCCCGCGCGGAACGTGTCAGTACCTCGTGTGAGAAAGGCGTTGGAGCCATGGACTTCGGACTCGTTCTGCAGACGGACCCGCCTGCCGCGCAGGTCGTGGAGCTGATGCGGCGTGCCGAGCGGAGCGGTTTCAGCCACGGCTGGACGTTCGACTCGACGGTGCTGTGGCAGGAGCCGTTCGTGATCTACAGCCAGATCCTGGCGCGGACGGAGCGGTTGGTGGTCGGTTCGATGGTGACCAATCCGGGGACGCGGGCGTGGGAGGTGACCGCGTCGGCGTTCGCGACGCTGAACGAGATGTTCGGCAACCGCACGATCTGCGGGATCGGTCGGGGTGACTCGGCGATGCGGGTGGCGGGCCGCAAGCCGAACACGCTGGCCCGGATCGAGGAGGCGATGCACGTCATCCGCGAGCTGGCGGAGGGCCGTGAGGCCGATCTGGGCGGCACGGTGGTGCGGATCCCGTGGATCGGG
Source organism: Actinacidiphila sp. bgisy167 (assembly GCF_057707665.1). Taxonomy (NCBI): domain Bacteria; kingdom Bacillati; phylum Actinomycetota; class Actinomycetes; order Kitasatosporales; family Streptomycetaceae; genus Actinacidiphila; species Actinacidiphila sp. bgisy167. Next base: position 142,103 of record NZ_JBYIQP010000002.1, read on the forward strand.
CAGGGGGCGCGGTTGCCGGTGTGGATGGCGGCGTACGGGCCGAAGGCGCTGGCGGTCGCCGGGGCGAAGGCGGACGGGTTCATCCTGCAGTTGGCGGACGTGTATCTGACGGAGTGGATGGTGAGGGCGGTCCGGGACGCGGCGGTGGCCGCCGGGCGTGATCCGGGGGACGTGCGGGTGTGTGTGGCGGCGCCGGCGTATGTGACCGAGGACGACTCGCCGCGGGCGCTGGCCCATGCGCGGGAGCAGTGCCGCTGGTTCGGGGGGATGGTCGGGAACCACGTCGCCGACCTGGTGTCCCGGTACGGCGAGCACTCGGACGCCGTGCCCGGGGAGCTCACCTCGTACATCGCGGCGCGTCGTGGCTATGACTACGCGCACCACGGTCGTTCGGGGAACCCGGACACCGCGTTCGTTCCGGACGAGATCGTCGACCGCTTCTGCCTGCTGGGCACGCCGGAGCGGCACATCGAGAAGCTGGGCGCGCTGAAGGCGCTGGGCGTGGACCAGTTCGCGCTCTATGCCATGCACGACGCCAAGGAGTCGGTCGTCGACGCCTACGGCTCCACCGTCATCCCCGCACTCCGCGGCTGAGGAGAACACCGCGCCCATGCCGGCTGCCACGCCGCCCGCCCAGATCACGCACCCCGACGGCCGCGTCGAGCTCCGCCTCGACGCGGCCGTGCCGCACGGGCCGTACGCCAACCCGGATCTGCTGCCGATCCCCGTCGCCGACCGGCACTGGACGACCTACAACTTCACCGCGCTGTGGATCGGGATGGCGCACAACATCCCCTCGTGGACCTTGGCCTCCGGTCTGGTCGCCCTCGGCATGGACTGGAGGCAGGCGGTGCTCACCATCGCCCTCGCCAATGTCATCGTCCTGGTGCCGATGCTGCTCACCGGCCACGCCGGACCCAAGTACGGCATCCCCTTCCCGGTGCTGGCGCGCTCCTCCTTCGGGGTGCGCGGCGCCAACCTGCCGGCGATGCTGCGCGCCGCCGTCGCCTGCGCCTGGTTCGGCATCCAGACCTGGATCGGCGGTCAGGGCATCTTCGTCCTGCTCGGCAAGATCTGGGGCGGCTGGGCCGGCGCCGCGCACGTGGCGGGCTACCCGTGGACGTTGTGGGTCTGCTTCCTCGCCTTCTGGGCGCTGGAACTCGCGATCATCTACCGGGGCATGGAGACGCTCCGCCGCTTCGAGAACTGGGCCGCGCCCTTCGTCCTCGTCGGCGCCGTCGTCCTGCTGGTCTGGATGACGGACAAGGCGGGCGGCTTCGGACCGCTGCTCGACCAGCCCTCGGAACTCGGCTGGGGGGCGGATTTCTGGAAGGTCTTCTTCCCCGCCCTCATGGGCATGATCGGGTTCTGGTCGACGCTCTCCCTCAACATCCCCGACTTCACCCGCTTCGGTGCGGGTCAGCGTGCCCAGGTATGGGGCCAGACACTCGGTCTGCCGACCACGATGACCCTCTTCGCCGTCCTGTCGGTGCTCGTGACCTCCGGCTCGCACGCGGTGTACGGCAAGGCGATCTGGGATCCGGTCGAGCTGGCCGGCAAGACCGACAACGTCGTCGGCCTGCTCTACGCCCTGGTCACGGTGCTGGTGGCCACGATCAGCGTCAACATCGCGGCCAACGTGGTTTCCCCGGCGTACGACCTGTCCAACCTCGTGCCCCGGCACGTGGACTTCCGCACCGGCGCGCTGATCACCGGCGTCGTCGGGGTGCTGATTCTCCCCTGGAAGCTGACCTCGACCCCCGAGCTGTACATCTTCACCTGGCTGGGTGTGGTCGGCGGTGTCCTGGGCACCGTGGCCGGGGTCCTCATCGCCGACTACTGGGTCGTCCGGCGCACCCATCTCGCGCTCCGGGAGCTGTACGAGGCGGGGGCCGGCCGCTACTGGTACCACCGCGGCTGGAACTGGCGGGCGGTGCTCGCCCTCCTCGTGGGCGGCCTGCTGGCGGTCGGCGGTTCCTACTCGACCGTCGACGCCGCGGGCCGCAAGCAGGGCCCGTTCCCCGTCGACGGACTGATCCCGCTGCTCAAGCCGTTCGCGGACTACGGCTGGGCGGTCGGCCTGATCACCTCGTTCCTCCTGTACACCGCCCTGATGAGGAAGGCGGCGGCAGCCGCACGGACGGCGTGAATCCGCCAAAGCCCAAGGGGGTGCGCGGGGCCGCGGCCGATCTGGTCTGATGGAGGGGTGATCGATGACGCACTCTTCAAGGCGGTCGAGGACACGGTGCGCGCGGCCGCCGATGCGGAAGTCGTGCCGCGCTGGCGACGACTGGGCGCCGCCGACATCAGCCACAAGTCCAGGCCGGGGGATCTGGTCACTGTCGCCGACCGCGAGGCGGAACTGCGGCTGGCCGAGGAGCTGCCGGCGCTGCTGCCCGGATCCGTCGTCGTGGGCGAGGAGGCCGTGCACGCCGATCCCGGCATCCTGCGGCGCATAGGCGGCGACGACCCGGTGTGGATCGTCGATCCCGTCGACGGGACCGCCAACTTCGTCGCGGGCAGACCCGAGTTCGGCACGCTGGTCGCCCTGGCCTCCGGCGGTGAGGTGCAGGCCTCCTGGACCTATGTGCCGTGCCTCGGGCTGATGGCCACCGCGAGGCGCGGCAGGGGCGCCCTGCTGGGCGGCGAGCCGATCCGCACCGCCCGCGGCGTCGGCGAAGGCCCGCTGAGGATCGCCACCTCGCAGTTCGCCTTCCTCGACGCGCACGACCGGAGCCGGTTCGAAAGGCTCGGGGGCGACAGGGACGACGGGGGTGACGGCGTCGAAGCCCGCCAGTGCACCTGCGCCGGACTGGACTACGTGGAGGTCGCCCGGGGCGTGCTCGACGCCGTCGCCTTCACCTGGGAGTCGCCCTGGGACCACGCGGCCGGCCTGCTGCTGGTCACCGAGGCCGGCGGCGCCAGCGTCACCGCCGCGGGCGTGCCCTTCCGGATCGGCGGCGGCAACACCTTCCCCTTCTCCGTGGCGCGCGACGAGGCGACCGCGCGACGGGTCGTCGACCTGATGGCAGGTGGCCGGTGAGCAGGGCACACGTCACGGACGTCATCGTCGTCGGCGCCGGGCCCAACGGCCTGACCGCCGCGGTCGAACTCGCCCGAGCAGGCCACTCGGTGGAGCTCTTCGAGGCCGGCGACCGCGTGGGCGGTGGCGCGCGCACCGAGGAACTGACCCTGCCGGGCTTCCGCCACGACCCCTGCTCGGCGGTGCACCCGTTCGGCGCCGGCTCACCGGCGTTCGACGCGATGCCGCTGGCCGAGCACGGGTTGCGGTGGCTCCACCCGGAACTGCCCCTCGCGCATCCCTTCGACGACGGCACGGCCGCGGTGCTGGACCGCACCGTCGGCGCGACCGCCGCCTCACTGGGACCACGCGACGCGGGTACCTACCGCCGGCTGCTGGCTCCCTATGTCGGCCGCTGGCACACCTTCGCCCACGACTTCCTGCGCCCCCAGTGGCGGGGACTGCCGCGCGACCCGCTGCGTTTCGCGGGTTTCGGGCTGACCGGGTTGCCGCCGGTGGCCGTGCTCGCCCGGCTCTTCCGCGGCGAGAAGGCCCGCGGGCTGCTGGCCGGGCTCGCCGCCCATGCCATCGCCCCCCTCACCAGCCCGCTCACCGGTGCGACGGCGCTGATGTTCGCTGTCGCAGGCCACGAGGTCGGCTGGCCGGTCCCGCGCGGCGGTTCCCAGTCGCTCGCCGACGCCCTCGCGTCCTACCTGCGGCTGCTCGGCGGCACCGTCCACACCGGCGTCACGGTCCGCAAGCTCGACGAGCTGCCGCCGGCGCGCGCGTACGTCTTCGACACCTCGCCGACCGCACTGGCCCGTATCGCCGGCCTCGGTGACACCTACCGCAACTACCGCTACGGACCGGCCGTCTGGAAGATCGACTACGCCCTGGACGGTCCGGTGCCCTGGACCGCGGACGAGGCCCGGCGGGCCGGCACCGTGCACCTGGGGCCGACCATCGGCGAGATCGGCGACGCCCTGAACCGCGCGGTGCGCGGCCGCCCGCCGCAGACCCCGTTCCTGATCACCGCCCAGCCGACCGTCGTCGACCCGGGGCGCGCCCCTGAGGGCAAGCACGTCTTCTGGGCGTACGGGCACGTGCCCAACGGCTGGCGCGGCGACGCCACCGAAGCCGTCGAGCGGCAGATCGAGCGCTTCGCCCCGGGCTTCCGGGACCTCGTCCTCGCCCGGGCGGTCAGCGGACCGGCCGAACTCGCGGCCCGCAACGCCAACTACGTCGGGGGCGACATCGGAAGCGGGGCCTTCGCCGGACTGCAGACGGCCTTCCGCCCCAAGCTGAAGTGGAACCCCTACACCACCGCGCGCCCCGGGGTCTTCCTCTGCTCCTCCGCCAGCCCTCCCGGCCCCGGTGTCCACGGCATGTCCGGCCACCACGCGGCCCGCGAAGTGCGCCGCCACCTGGAGCGGGCCGCCCGCCGGTAGCGGCTGCCCCGTCGGCGGCGGCCGTCAGGGCAGCGGCTAGCATCGAGGTCATGGAGCAGCGCGTATTGGGCAGGACGGGCCGCAAGGTGTCCGTCGTGGGTCTCGGCACCTGGCAGCTGGGCGCCGACTGGGGCGAGGTCCGTGAGGAGGACGCTCTCGCCGTCCTGGACGCGGCGGTCGAGGAGGGCGTGACCCTCTTCGACACGGCGGACGTCTACGGCGACGGACGCAGCGAGCAGCTGATCGGCCGCTATCTGCGGGAGCGCCCGGACGCCGGGATCTTCGTCGCCACGAAGATGGGCCGCCGGGTCGACCAGGTCCCCGAGAACTACGTCCTGGACAACTTCCGCACCTGGAACGACCGGTCCCGGGCGAACCTGGGCGTCGACACCCTCGACCTCGTGCAGCTGCACTGCCCGCCCACGGCCGTCTACTCCTCGGACGCCGTCTTCGACGCCCTCGACACCCTCGTCGAGGAGCAGCGCATCGCGGCCTACGCCGTCAGCGTCGAGACCTGCGAGGAGGCGCTGACCGCCATCGCCCGTCCCGGTGTCGCGAGCGTGCAGATCATCCTCAACGCCTTCCGGCTCAAGCCGCTGGAGCAGGTGCTGCCGGCCGCCGCCGAGGCCGGGGTGGGGATCATCGCCCGCGTGCCGCTCGCCTCCGGTCTGCTGTCCGGCCGCTACACCAAGGACACGGTCTTCTCGGCCGACGACCACCGCACCTACAACCGGCAGGGTGAGGCCTTCGACCAGGGCGAGACCTTCTCCGGCGTGGACTACGCGACGGGCCTCGAGGCCGCGGCCGAGTTCGCCGCCCTCGCGCCCGAGGGTGCGACCCCGGCGCAGACGGCGCTGCGCTGGATCATCCAGCAGCCCGGCGTCACCACCGTGATCCCCGGCGCCCGCTCCGTCGAGCAGGCCCGCGCCAACGCCGAGGCCGCCGCCTTGCCGGCGCTGCCGCAGAGCACGCTGGACGCGGTGCGGGAGCTGTACGACCGAAGCATCCGCGCCCAGGTGCACCACCGCTGGTAGCGCCGCGGCGGACCCGCCGTGACCCGTGCCCCCGGACGGAATCCGTCCGGGGGCACGCGCGTCAGCCAGCGGTCGCCTGCTCGGCGATGCCGTCCAGGAGCGCGGGCAGCGCGCTCCCGATCGGCTCGCGCACCAGTTCGTCCGCGAACGCGTCGTACGGCGTCGGCTCGGCGTTGACGATCACCAGCCGCGCGCCGTGCTCCGCCGCCATCCCGGCGAGCGACGCGGCCGGCTGCACCTGCAGGCTCGTTCCGACCGCGACGAACACCGTGCACCCCTTGGCGATGGCCATGGCGTTGCCCAGCACCACCGGGTCCAGCCGCTCACCGAACATGACGGTCGCCGACTTCAGGATCCCGCCGCACTTCCCGCACGCCGGATCCGGCTCGCCCGCCCGGACCCGCGCCAGGGCCTCGTCCATGTGTGTCCGGTCGTGGCACCGCGTGCACACGACGGAACGGGCGGTGCCGTGCAGCTCGAGCACCTTGCGCTCGGGCAGCCCCGCCATCTGGTGCAGCCCGTCGACGTTCTGCGTGATCACGCGCACCGGCACTCCGGACCGCTCCAGCCGGACGATGGCGTCGTGCGCCCCGTTGGGCCGCACGTCCAGTGCCGGGCTCTCCATGCGCATCCGCCACGACCTGCGGCGCACCTCGGGATCGGCCATGTAGTGCTCGTACGTGACGAGTTTCTCGGCCCCCGGGTCGCGCCGCCACAGCCCGTTCGGGCCTCGGTAGTCCGGAATGCCGGAGTCAGTGGAGATCCCCGCGCCGCTGAGGATCGCGACAAGCGGCTTCTTCGCGCTCATGGCGTGAGGGTACGCAGACCGTGCGGGGCGCGGCCATCGGGTTTTCCGACCCGTCAGCCCAGCGCCGCACGCACCTGCGCTACCAGGGTCGAGGCAGCCTCCACCGCTGCCATGGGGGAGCCCGGCCGGCCGGCACCTCTCGGCGCGGGCACGGAAACCGGGCGGGGTGCCGTAAAAAACACCCGCGGCGGCGAGGGCCCCGGTACCGCACATGGTGATGGGCGTGCAGCGACTGCGACAGCACCCCGACCGCGAAAGGCACGGCGCGACGTGCAGGACGTCACCGGCAGTCGCGGACCTGCGGGCTTTCACGACCAGGAAGTCCGGCTCCCAGGAAGCCGCGACGAGCGCCTCGCACAGCGGCCCGGGACAGGCCGGCGTCTCCTCACGCAGCGCGGTCGGCTCGCCCGCGAGGTCGGCCAGGACCCGGCCGGCGGCGACTCCACAGGCGTACACCGGGGACCAGAAGCCCAGAGGATGGCCGGCCTGGACGCCCACCTCGTAGCGGCCGGCCCGGCAGTCGCCCCACACCTGCCGCTCCCGGTGCAGGTCCCGCAGGACCAGTCGACCTGCGCCACCCTGTCGACGTGCAGCCACACCCCGCCGGTCACCCCGGGGCCCCCACCGCCGGGGCCGGCGGTCTCCACCGGCCGCCGGTCGCCTCGGGGGCGGCGAGCGCGGCGAGCGCCTCCAGGTCCGGGTCACCGCGGGAGTGGAGGCCGAAAGCCTCAGTCGGAATCAGGGCGGTGGGTCCCACGCGCCCGGCTGCCGCCGAGCATCATTCCCGACCACACCGGGAACCCGCGCGAGCGAGCGCGCCGTGGACGGGACGGGGGTATGTGTTCGGTTTCGTCGAGCGCCGTGCGAGTGTAGGAGTGTCCCCGGCGCGAGGAGTAGGGAAATTGTTCACGACCCGGCCCACCCTGCAGGGCACCTTCGGCATGGTCTCGTCCACGCACTGGCTCGCCTCCCAGTCGGCGATGGCCGTGCTCGAGAACGGCGGCAACGCCTATGACGCGGCGGTCGCCGCCGGATTCGTGCTGCACGTGGTGGAGCCGCACCTCAACGGTCCCGCCGGCGAGGTGCCGATCATCATCGCGCCGGCGGGCGGTGCCGTCCGCGTGCTCAGCGGCCAGGGCCCCGCCCCAGCCGGGGCGACCATCGACCACTACCGTGCTCTGGGCCTGGACTTCGTCCCCGGCACCGGTCCGCTCGCGGCCGCCGTGCCCGGCGCCTTCGACGCGTGGATGGTGCTGCTGCGCGACCACGGCACCAAGCCGCTCGCGGAGGTGCTCTCCTTCGCCATCGGCTACGCCGAGCAGGGCCACCCCGCGGTGGAGGCCGTCGGCGCCACGGTCGGCAACGTGCGGGAACTGTTCGAGACGGAGTGGACGACCTCGGCCGAGCTGTACCTGGCCGACGGGCGTCCGCCCCGGCCCGGCGCGATGCTGCGCAACCCCGCTCTCGCCGCCACCTGGCGGCGGCTGCTGCGGGAGGCGGAGGCCGCGGGCAGCGACCGGGAGGCGCAGATCGAGGCGGCCCGCAGGGCGTGGCGCGAGGGCTTCATTGGCGAGGCGCTGGCCGCCTTCGCCGCCCGTCCCGCGATGGACACCACCGGTGAGCGCCACGCCGCCACACTGACCGGGGACGACCTCGTTGCCTATGAGGCCCGCCACGAGGACCCGGTGTCCCTCGATTGGAACGGCTGGACGGTCTGCAAGGCGGGCCCCTGGAGTCAGGGTCCGGTCTTCCTGCAGCAACTGGCCCTGCTGCCGCCCGACCTCCCGTACCTGGAGTACGGCTCCGCCGACTATGTGCACACCCTGGTCGAGGGCACCAAGCTCGCGATGGCGGACCGCGAGGCCTGGTACGGCGACGCTCAGGACGACGTGCCCCTCGCCGAGCTGCTCTCGCCCGCCTACAACGACGAGCGGCGCCGCCTGATCGACCCGGCCAAGGCCTCCCACGAACTGCGCCCCGGGAGCCCCGGCGGCCGCACTCCGCAGCTGCCTCACTTCCCGCTCCACGACCCCGCCGCGGAGGACGAGTTCGACGCCATGGGCGTCGGGGAGCCGACCGTCGCCCACAACGGCGCGACCCGCGGCGACACCTGCCATCTCGACGTCGTCGACCGCTGGGGCAACATGGTCGCCGCCACCCCGAGCGGCGGCTGGCTGCAGTCCAACCCCGTCATCCCCGAGCTCGGCTTCCCGCTCGGCACCCGCCTGCAGATGACGTGGCTGGAGCCCGGGCTGCCGAACTCCCTCACCCCGGGCCGCCGTCCGCGCACCACGCTCACCCCGTCGCTCGCGCTGCGCGACGGGGTGCCGGTGATGGCCTTCGGCACCCCCGGAGGCGACCAGCAGGACCAGTGGTCGCTGCACTTCTTCCTGGGCGTCGCCCTGCGCGCCCCCGTCCGGGGCGGCCTCGACCTCCAGGGCGCCATCGACGCGCCCAACTGGCACAACGACAGCTTCCCGAGCTCCTTCCACCCCCGTCAGATGCGGCCGGGCAGCCTCACCGTGGAGAGCCGCCTCGAGGAGTCCGTCATCGCCGGGCTGCGCGGCCGCGGCCACGACGTCACCGTCGCCGCGCCCTGGTCCGAGGGCCGTATGTGCGCCGTCGCCCGCGACCCGGAGACGGGCGTGCTGTCCGCGGCCGCCAACCCCCGCGGGATGCAGGGGTACGCGGTGGGTCGCTGAGCGCGACGGCCACCGGGGTCGTCAGGCGGCTCGCGGCCACCGCGGTCGTCAGCCGGCTTGACGGGCCGTCCGGCGGAAAACCCGTGACGGACGCCGGATCACGCGGTGGACCGCTGGGCGGCCGCCGCGGGGTGGCCATCGACCAGCTCGACGGGCCAGGCGCCGTTCTCCAGCGCGGCCAGGGCCGCGAGGACACGGCGGTGGAGGCCGGGGGAGAGGTACTCCCCGGCCTCGTCGGGGGTCGCCGTCCGCCAGGCGGACAGCTCCTCCTCCTGCAGCACGATCGCGCCGAGCGCGGCCGCGTCGAGCACGCCGCCGTCATACATGTACGAGGCCAGCGGCGGCCGCTCCGAGGACCCGTGCACCCAGTCGACGGCGAGCAGGACGCCGGGCTCGACGTCCAGCCCGATCTCCTCCAGGGTCTCCCGGCGCGCCGCCTCGCGGGGCGTCTCCCCGTCGGCGGACTCGATCGTGCCTCCCGGCAGCACCCATCTGCCGTCGTCGCGGTAGGTGGTCTCGGCGATCAGGATGCGGCCCTCGGCGTCGCGGAAGAGCGTGCTCGCCCCGGCGAGGATCTTGGGCAGGCCGGCGATGTACGCGGCGTAGTCAGCAGTCGTCACGCGCCCCAACCTACGGGCTCGCGGCCCTCGACGGCGGCGGCCACCTGCGCCGACGTGAGGCTTCCGGGGGCGCGGCGGTCGCGTGCCGCGCGGTTCGTGAGCCGGCGCAGCGTCTCGTTGACCGGCGCGGGCACCCCGTGGAGCCGCCCCAGCAGCACGATCTCCCCGTTGAGCCAGTCCGCCTCGACGCTTCCGGTGCCCCGGGTCAGGCTCTGCCAGGACGAGCCGCCGCCCCGGGCGAAACCGTCCACCGCGCGCAGGCTCACCCGGTCTCCGCGGACCGCCGCCTGCTCCTCCACGCTCGCGTACGGGATGCCGGCGGCGTCGAGCACCGCGCCGCCCTCGGCCCTCGCCCGGTCGAGCAGGTCGGCCGCCGTGTCGTCCCAGCCGCCGCCGCACAGCGCCTCGACGGCGTTGCCGAGGTTCGACAGCAGCTTGGCGTACTTCCAGCGCATCACATCGGGCACCACGGGGGCCCCGAAGGAGGACTTCTCCAGGTCCGCGGAGACGGCCCGCGCGAGGTCGTCCGTGCCGTGGGGGTAGCGGCCGAGATGCAGGATGCCGGGCAGCGGCCCGCAGGGGGCCACCACCTCGCCGGGTTCCAGGTGGGTCGACGGCAGCCACACGCACATGCCGTACACCTCGCGGAACCGGCGCAGCGCCATGCGTTCGTTGGCGACGCCGTTCTGGGCGCAGATCAGCGGCAGCCGGTCCGCCACCGGTGCCCAGGCGTCCAGCGCGGCCTGGGTGTCCTGTGTCTTCACGGCGAGTACCAGGACGTCGCCTTCACCGAGCGCCAGTTCGTCGGGGCCGCCGGCCACCGGGACGGGCAGCTGCGACGTCCCGTCCGGCGTCCGCAGAGTCAGCCCGCGCTCGCGCAGCGCCTCCAGGTGCACGCCGCGCGCGACCAGGACGACCTCGTGACCGCTCTCGTACAGCCGGCCGCCTATCGTCGCGCCGACGGCGCCCGCTCCCACAATGATGTATCGCACACGTGAAACCCTACGGCACCAAAGACACAGGACGGCGGGCCAGTTCGCTGATCGCCGTCCCGTCGAAGCGCCTGCGCTGCGCACGTGGGTGCTGGGGGGGCTGCCGGTGCCCGGGTGCGGGTTCGTCCCGCGCCTTTCGGGCGTTTGTCGGCGGGAGAGCCGCAGTACGCGGAGCCCGCCGCGATCCAGCTTCTTCGAGGGTGAGGACGGCAAGGCCCGTACCCCCGGTGTACCGCCCGGCCGCCCTGGATAGGGTTCAGGCGGCGCGACCGGCCATAAGGGAGATCAACGTGACGGACGCACGTCCAGTGCGGGTGCTCATCGCAGCGGACAAGTTCAAGGGGTCGCTGACCGCCGTCGAGGTGGCGGAGCGGCTCGAGGCGGGGCTTCGGAAGGCTGCCCCGGGGCTCGTCGTCGAGTCGGTGCCGGTGGCCGACGGCGGGGACGGCACGGTGGACGCCGCCGTCGCCGCGGGGTTCGACCGGCGGCTGGTGCGGGTCACCGGTCCGCTGGGGGAGCCCGTCACCGCCGCGTACGCGCTGCGCGACGGCACCGCGGTGGTCGAGATGGCCGAGGCCTCGGGCCTGCGGCACCTGGCGCCGGGTGTCTTCGCTCCGCTGACGGCGACCACCTTCGGCACGGGCGAGATGCTGCGGGCGGCGCTCGACGCGGGGGCGCGCACCATCGTGCTCGGCGTCGGCGGCAGCGCGACCAACGACGGGGGCGCCGGCATGCTCGTCGCGCTCGGCGCCCGCCTGCTCGACGGCCGGGGTGAGCCCGTCCGCCCCGGCGGTGCGGCGCTCGCGGGGCTGGCCTCGGCGGACCTGTCCGGCCTCGACCCGAGGCTCGCCTCGACCGAGATCGTCCTCGCCAGCGACGTCGACAATCCGCTGCTCGGCCCCAAGGGCGCCGCCGCCGTCTACGGCCCTCAGAAGGGCGCCACGCGGGAGGACGTCACGACGCTGGACGCCGCGCTCGCCCACTACGCGCGGGTGCTGGGGGCCGGTGCGGCCGCCGAGGCCCCGGGCGCGGGCGCGGCCGGCGGGGTCGGGTTCGGGGCGCTGGTGGGCCTGCGTGCCTCCTTCCGCCCCGGCGTCCAGGTGCTCCTGGACATGCTCGGCTTCGCGGAGGCCCTGGCGCGGGCCGACCTGGTGATCACCGGCGAGGGCTCCCTCGACGAGCAGACTCTGCACGGCAAGGCCCCGGCCGGTGTGGCGGCCGCCGCCCGGGCCCGGGACGTGGACGTGGTCGCCGTCTGCGGCCGCCTCACGCTGCCCGCCGCCGCCCTGGCGGCGGCGGGTATCCGCCGGGCGTACGCCCTGACCGGCCTCGAGCCGGACCCGGCGCGCTGCATGGCGGAGGCCGGGCCGCTGCTGGAACGCCTCGCCGGGGACATCGCGCGCGACCTTGCGGCCTGACCGGAATCCGGCCGGGAAAGCCAGAGGCCCCGAGCCGTTCCCGGCTCGGGGCCCCGCTGGACTTCGTACGGCTACGGAAGCTGCGCCGCACGCGCCTCACGGCGGTTGTTGCGGATCATGTTGACCCGGCGGGTCGTCGCGAAGAGCGGGATCACCGCCGCCGCGCAGATCTGCAGCGCGGCGCCCGTCTGCAGCAGCATGTCGCCGCCGGGGACGGCGAACGCCCAGCACACCAGGCAGCCCATGCTCAGCACGATCCAGGAGAGCGTGATCGTCGCGAGCCGGCCGCGCGGCTTCGGGTACTCGACCCGGCTGACCATCAGCCACGCCACTCCGACGATGGCCAGCACCGTCGGGATGAAGGGGAGGTTCAGCAGGACGACCGAAATGACGGTCATCGCCCCGAAGGGGCTCGGCATGCCCTGGAAGATGCCCGCCCGCACCGTCGTGCAGGAGAAGCGGGCCAGGCGCAGAACGACCGCGAGCAGCACCACGACCGCCGCCACCGCCGAGACCTTGCCGTACGCGTCGTTCGAGATCAGGCCCCAGACGACCACGAAGTAGGCCGGGGCCAGGCCGAAGCTGATCAGGTCCGACAGGTTGTCCAGTTCCGCGCCCATCGCAGAGCTGCGCAGCTTGCGCGCGACGAGCCCGTCGAAGAGGTCGAAGACCGAGGCCATGAGCATCAGCAGCACGGCGGTGGCGGCGCTGTGCCGGGTCATGCCGCCGTCGGTGTTGCCCATCAGATGCGGGACGAGCACCCCGGTGGTGGTGAAGTACACCGCCATGAATCCGCAGATCGCGTTACCGAGGGTGAGGCCGTCCGCTATCGACAGCCGCGTCGACAGCGGCATGTCATCGTCGTCGTCATCGTCCACCGAGGCGACCCACGGTGCCTGGGTGTCGGGATCAATCACGGTCAAGGCGCGTCACCCCAGCCACGGTGGTCTGGCCGACCTCGACGGCGGGCTCGACGCCCTCCGGCAGGTAGATGTCCACACGGGAGCCGAAGCGGATCAGGCCGATGCGCTCGCCCTGCTCCACCTTGGTGCCCTGCGGCACGTAGGGAACGATGCGGCGCGCCACGGCTCCGGCGATCTGGACCATCTCGATGTCGCCGAGCTCGGTCTCGAAGTGCCAGACGACGCGCTCGTTGTTCTCGCTCTCTTTGTTGAACGCTGGAACGAACCCGCCGGGGATGTGCTCCACGGACGTGACCGTGCCGGCCAGCGGCGCGCGGTTCACGTGGACGTTCAGCGGGCTCATGAAGATCGCGACGCGGGTGCGCCCGTCCTTCCACGGCATGATGCTCTGCACCACGCCGTCGGCCGGCGAGATGACGCGGCCCTGCGCGATCTCGCGCTCGGGGTCGCGGAAGAACCACAGCATGCCCGCCGCGAGGGCGGTGGTGGGGACGGCCACGGCCGCCCAGCGCCCGGAACGGCGGGCGCGGACCAGGCTGACCGCCGCGGTGGCGACGGTCGGGAGGAGCCACGGCGACGCTCCGCGCGCGAGGCGTACGCCGGCCCGGCTGTCGCGTGGTGCAGAGGAATGGCTGTGGGGCATGGAAGACCTTCGTAGCGGAGGGTGCCGCAAAGATGGTGCTGGGGACGGCGGCTTTCCGTGAATGGTATCGGCAGGGACCGGCAACTGGGCAAGCCAGCAGCCGAGTCAGTGGCCGATATTTGATGACTGGGCGTGACCTTGGGGTCGCGCAAAGTAGTGCAACTCAGACATTCATCCCTGGATTCGGTACTCCTCGAGCAGTCGGCGTCCGATGATCATTTTCTGGATCTCGGCGGTGCCCTCGCCGATGAGCAGCATCGGCGCCTCGCGGTAGAGGCGCTCGATCTCGTACTCCTTGGAGAAGCCGTAGCCCCCGTGGATGCGGAACGCGTCCTCCACGACCTCCTTGCAGTACTCGGAGGCGAGATATTTCGCCATGCCGGCCTCGAGGTCGTTGCGCTGGCCGGAGTCCTTCTTGCGGGCCGCGTTCACCATCAGGGCGTGGGCCGCCTCGACCTTGGTGGCCATCTCGGAAAGCTTGAACTGGATGGCCTGGTGCTGCACGATCGGCTTGCCGAAGGTGTGCCGCTGCTGGGCGTAGGCGATCCCCAGTTCGAAGGCGCGCTGTGCGACACCGCAGCCGCGGGCGGCCACGTTGACCCGGCCGACCTCGACGCCGTCCATCATCTGGTAGAAGCCGCGGCCGCTGCGGCCGCCCAGGACGCGATGTGACGGAACCTTCACATCCTCGAGGACGAGCTCGGTCGTGTCGACGCCCTTGTAGCCCATCTTCTCGATCTTGCCGGGGACGGTGAGGCCCTTCACCGTCGGGTTGGGCCCAAAACCGGGCTCCTTCTCGATGAGGAAGGTCGTCATCGACTTGTGCGGGGCCGCGCTCTCCGGCAGGCCCTCGTCCGTCCGGCACAGCACCGCGACGAGGTTGGACGTGGCGCCGTTGGTCAGCCACATCTTCTGGCCGTTGATGACGTAGTCGTCGCCGTCCCGGACGGCCTTGGTGCGGATCGCCGAGACATCGGAGCCCAGGCCGGGCTCGGACATCGAGAAGGCGCCGCGCACCTCGCCGGTGGCCATACGGGGCAGGAAGTACTCCTTCTGCTCGTCGGTGCCGTGCTGCTTGAGCATGTAGGCGACGATGAAGTGCGTGTTGATGATGCCCGACACGCTCATCCAGCCGCGGGCGATCTCCTCGACCGTCAGGGCGTAGGTGAGCAGGGACTCGCCGAGCCCGCCGTACTCCTCCGGGATCATCAGCCCGAAGATGCCGAGATCCTTGAGGCCCTCGACGATGTCGGTGGGGTACTCGTCCCGGTGCTCCAGCTCGTTCGCGACCGGGATGATCTCCTTGTCGACGAAGCTGCGCACCGTGGAGAGGATCTCCTGCTGGACGTCGGTCAGCCCGTCGGTCTGAGCGAGTCGGCTCATGTCTGCTGCCTCCTAGGCGTTCACGTCGGGACGGGGGGAGACGGACGGGCGGCCGGGCTGCTCGCCGCCGCGTTCCTTGACGTAGCCGGCGGTGGGGACCAGCACCTTGCGGCGGAAGACGCACACCAGGGTGCCGTCCTGCTTGTGGCCCCTGGTCTCCACCTGGACGATCCCGCGGTCGTCCTTCGACTTCGACGGCCACTTGTCCAGCACGGTCGTCTCGCCGTAGATGGTGTCGCCGTGGAAGGTCGGCGCCACGTGCTTGAGCGACTCGACCTCCAGGTTGGCGATCGCCTTGCCGGAGACGTCCGGCACCGACATGCCGAGGAGCAGGGAGTAGACGTAGTTCCCCACGACCACGTTCTTCCCGAAGTCGGTGGTCTTCTCGGCGTAGTTCGCGTCCATGTGGAGCGGATGGTGGTTCATGGTCAGGAGGCAGAAGAGGTGGTCGTCGTACTCGGTGACCGTCTTCCCGGGCCAGTGCCGGTAGACGGCTCCTACCTCGAACTCTTCATACGTACGGCCGAACTGCATCTTTGCTGCGCCTCCGGGGTGTCGAACGGGTTCGTACGGCTCCGTACGGATGTTCGCCGCCGTGTTCAGGCGGCGACCTCCAGCGGGTCCAGCTTGCCGGCCCTGCGGATCTCGTCCACGATCCTGCCGATGATCCCGGTGATCGCGAAGTCCTTCGGCGTGAACACGGCCGCGACGCCGGACTCGACCAGCTTGGCCGCGTCCGCGGGTGGGATGATGCCGCCCACGACGACCGGCACGTCGCCCGCTCCCGCCCTGCGCAGCCGGTCCAGCACGTCCGGCACGAGCTCGGCGTGCGAGCCGGAGAGGACCGACAGCCCGACGCAGTGGACGTCCTCGGCGACCGCCGCCGAGACGATCTGCTCGGGGGTCAGCCGGATGCCCTGGTATACGACCTCGAAGCCGGCGTCGCGGGCCCGTACCGCTATCTGCTCGGCGCCGTTGGAATGGCCGTCCAGCCCGGGCTTGCCCACCAGCAGGCGCAGCTTGCCGGCGCCCAGCTCGCCGGCGGTGAGCGCCACCTTGCGGCGGACCTCGGCCAGCGGTGTGCCGGGCTCGGCGGTGACCGCGACAGGGGCGCCGCCCACGCCGGTCGGGGCGCGGAACTCGCCGAAGACGTCGCGCAGCGCCCAGGACCACTCTCCCGTGGTGACGCCGGCCCGGGCGCACTGCACGGTGGCCTCCATGAGGTTGCCGGTGCCGGCAGCCGCCGCCTTGAGCGCCTCCAGCGACCGCTGCGCCCGCACTTCGTCCCGCCGGTCGCGCCAGTCGTGGAGGGCGGCGACGACCCTTGCCTCGTTCTGCGGGTCGACGGTCATGACGGCGCCGCCCAGGTCGGCGGTGAGGGGGCTGGGCTCGGTCGCCTCGTAGCAGTTGACACCGACGACCTTCTCCTCGCCGGACTCGATCCGTGCCCGGCGCTCGGCGTGCGAGGAGACCAGCTGCGCCTTCAGGTAGCCGGACTCGACGGCGGCCATGGCGCCGCCCATCTCCTGGATGTGCGCGATCTCGGAGAGGGACCGTTCGACGAGCTCGCCGACCTTCGCCTCGACGACGTGGCTGCCGTCGAAGATGTCGCCGTACTCCAGCAGGTCGCTCTCGTGGGCCAGGACCTGCTGGATGCGCAGGGACCACTGCTGGTCCCAGGGGCGCGGCAGGCCGAGCGCCTCGTTCCAGGCGGGCAGCTGCACGGCGCGGGCCCGGGCGTCCTTGGACAGGGTCACGGCCAGCATCTCCAGCACGATGCGCTGGACGTTGTTCTCCGGCTGCGCCTCCGTCAACCCGAGCGAGTTGACCTGCACCCCGTACCGGAAGCGGCGCTGCCGGGGGTCCTCGATGCCGTAGCGCTCGCGGGTGATCGTGTCCCAGACGCGGGTGAAGGCCCGCATCTTGCACATCTCCTCGACGAAGCGGACCCCCGCGTTGACGAAGAAGGATATGCGCGCGACGACGTCGCCCATGCGCTCCTGCGGCACCTGGCCGCGCTCGCGGACCGCGTCGAGCACGGCGATCGCGGTGGACATCGCGTAGGCGATCTCCTGCACCGGTGTGGCCCCGGCCTCCTGCAGGTGGTAGCTGCAGATGTTGATCGGGTTCCACTTGGGCATGTGGTGGACCGTGTACGCGATCATGTCCGTCGTCAGCCGGAGCGAGGGGCCGGGGGGGAAGACGTACGTCCCGCGCGACAGGTACTCCTTGACGATGTCGTTCTGGGTCGTCCCCTGGAGCCGGGTGACGTCGGCGCCCTGCTCCTCGGCGACGACCTGGTAGAGCGCGAGCAGCCACATGGCGGTGGCGTTGATGGTCATCGACGTGTTCGTCTCCTCCAGGGGGATGTCCTGGAAGAGCCGGCGCATGTCGCCGAGGTGGGCGACCGGGACCCCGACCCGGCCCACCTCGCCGCGGGCCAGCACGTGGTCGGGGTCGTACCCCGTCTGCGTCGGGAGGTCGAACGCGACCGACAGGCCGGTCTGGCCCTTGGCGAGGTTGCGCCGGTACAGGGCGTTGGACGCCTCGGCGGTGGAGTGCCCCGCGTACGTCCGCATCAGCCACGGACGGTCCTTGCGACGCTCGTTCATGGTCCCTCCCGGTCTCAGACGTTCCGGAAGCGGTTGATGGCGTCGATGTGCCTGGCCCGCAGTTGCTCGTCGCGGACGCCGAGGCCCTCCTCGGGGGCGAGCGCCAGCACGCCGACCTTGCCCTGGTGCACGTTGCGGTGCACGTCGCGGGCGGCCTGGCCGGTCTCCTCCAGGCGGTAGGTCTTCGACAGCGTGGGGTGGATCCTGCCCTTGGCGACGAGGCGGTTGGCCTCCCACGCCTCACGGTAGTTCGCGAAGTGCGAGCCGACGATGCGCTTGAGCGACATCCACAGGTAGCGGTTGTCGTATGTGTGGTTGTAGCCCGAGGTCGAGGCGCAGGTGACGACGGTGCCGCCCTTGCGCGTGACGTAGACCGAGGCGCCGAAGGTCTCGCGCCCCGGGTGCTCGAAGACGATGTCGACGTCCTCGCCGCCGGTCAGCTCGCGGATGCGCTTGCCGAAGCGCTTCCACTCCTTCGGGTCCTGGGTGTGCTCGTCCTTCCAGAACCGGTAGTCCTCGGCGGTGCGGTCGATGATGGCCTCGGCGCCCATGCGGCGGCAGATCTCCGCCTTCCGCGGCGAGGACACCACGCAGATCGGGTTGGCGCCGCCGGCCAGGGCGAACTGTGTCGCGTAGCTGCCCAGGCCGCCGCTTGCGCCCCAGATCAGCACGTTGTCGCCCTGCTTCATGTCGGCGCCGTTGCGGGAGACCAGCTGGCGGTAGGCGGTGGAGTTGACCAGACCCGGGGCCGCGGCCTCCTCCCAGGTGAGGTGCCTGGGTTTGGGCATCAGCTGGTTGGACTTGACCAGCGCTATCTCGGCGAGGCCGCCGAAATTGGTCTCGAAGCCCCAGATGCGCTGCTCGGGGTCGAGCATCGTGTCGTTGTGGCCGTCCGCGGACTCCAGTTCGACGGACAGGCAGTGCGCGACGACCTCGTCGCCGGGCTTCCAGAGGTTCACTCCGGGCCCGGTGCGCAGCACGACGCCCGCCAGGTCGGAACCGATGACGTGGTACGGCAGGTCGTGCCGCCTGGCCAGTGGGGAGAGCCGGCCGTAGCGCTCCAGGAAGCCGAAGGTGGGCAGCGGCTCGAAGATCGAGGTCCACACCGAGTTGTAGTTGACCGAGCTGGCCATGACGGCCACCAGGGCCTCGCCCGGGCCGAGCTCGGGTACGGGCACCTCGTCCAGGTGCAGGGACTTGCGCGGGTCCTTCTCGCGGGTGTCGAGGCCCTCGAACATGCCGGCCTCGTCCTTGTGGACGGTGATGGCGCGATACGACTCGGGCAGCGGCAGCGCCGCGAGGTCCGCGGCCGTGTTTTCGGACGCCATGATGGCGTCGAGGATGTCCTTCACGAGATGCCTCCGGCGAAGCGCGACGTAGGAACGCTTGGGGGACGTCGGGAGGAGTGCTGGGGGTGGCGCCGTCGGTTCGGCGGTGCTGCGGCTGTCCGTGGCGGTTGCGGCGGATGGTGCGGAGCGCGAGTGACGCGGTCGGTGCCTGTGACGCAGGCGCCCGGGCCTTGGGGACAGACGGCGAACGACCAAGCCGGCACGCCGCCCGCCCGGACTTAACTCACAGTATGGCACCGCGTGCCATCCCGCAAGACACTGCGTGCCAACAATTCTTCTCAGATGACATCACGGCCGCACATTTGAGCATCACAAAAAGGCGTCCCGACGCTGTGGCCAGGGGCGCGGTACGACGGACCCGGGGTGCGGGGCCGGGGTGCTGCTGTGGCGGGCCCTGGGGCGCCGAGGGGTGCCGGGGCGCCGCTCAGGCACGCGGCCGGCCTCAGGCCCGCCCGGGGTCTGCGGCCCTGGGTGAGGGGGACCGGGCGGCCGTGCTGCGCGATTCCGGAGGTACGGGCCGGCTGCCCACCGCCGACACCGGCGGCCAGGGACGTGCGGCCTCGGCGGTTCGTGCTCGGGGCGTGGGTGCGGGCGGCTACGCGCCCTTCAGGGCCTTCTCGATCGTCCGCATCACCTCGGCCGGCGAGGCGTCCGTGCGCGCCACGGCGACGACGACCTCGCCCTGGGTGGAGGCGATCACCGGGGCGGGGGAGGGGCGCCGGCCGATGCCGGTGCCGAAGGTCTGCTTGATCACCTCGAAGGCGTGCTCCAGCTGCGCCTCGACGTCGCCCTTGCCTCCGGCGCGCAGCCAGCGCCGCAGCACATGGTTGTGGGCGGCGACGACGGCGGACGCGGCGACCTCCGCCAGCAGCGGGTCGTCGTCACCGTCGCGGTGGGCGCCCTCGTCGAAGTGGCCCAGCAGATAGCGGGTGAACAGTCGCTCGTAGCGGGCCACCGAGGCGATCTCGCGCTCCCGCAGGATCGGGATCTCGCGGGTCAGGCGGTAGCGCTCCACCGAGACCTCCGGAGCCTCGGCGTACATGCGCAGCACTTCGGTGATGCCGCGGCACACCGTGTCGAGCGGATGCTCGTGGGGCTCGGCGGAGTCCAGCACCTGACCCACGCGCACCAAGGTGTCGTCGTGGTCGGGGAAGATCGCCTCCTCCTTGGAGCGGAAGTGCCGGAAGAACGTCCGGCGCGCGACCCCGGCGGCACCGGCGATCTCGTCGACGGTGGTCTCGTCGTACCCCTGGGTTGCGAAGAGGTGCATAGCCGCGGCGGCCAGTTCCTGGCGAACTCGACGGCGCTGGGCGGTGGTGGAGGACGCGCGGGCGGGCTTCACGGGCTGGGGCATACCGCGAACGTACTGCATTCCCGCCGGACGTTGGGACGGGCCCGGTTTCCCGGTGCGCTGGGGGGGGATCCAGAGGAACCCCCCCCCCCCCAAAACAACCCCGCCT
>NZ_JBYIQP010000020.1:0-91761 GCF_057707665.1 Actinacidiphila sp. bgisy167
CCTTTCAGCGCCGATGGTACTGCAGGGGGGACCCTGTGGGAGAGTAGGACGCCGCCGAACAATCATTGAAAGCGGTGCCCCCGGACCTGGTCCGGGGGCACCGCTTTTTGGCGTATCCACACCCTCTGTTCATGTGCAGATCAGGAGCGCATCATCCGCTGCGGCAATCCTTGCCGGACCGGGTACGTGGAGGTGAGCCTGATGCAGCAGTCTCTGGTTCGGGGTGCGGAAGTGGCCGCGCTGGAGGACGAGTTCTCAGCCGCGGTGGACGGGCGTCATGCCGTTGCCGTGGATTCCACCACCTCCGCTCTGAGGCTGGCGCTGGTGTCGCTCGGCATCGGTGCCGGCGAGGAAGTGATCCTGCCGTCGTTCGCGCCGGTGGAGACCGCGGCAGCGGTGCGGCAGGCCGGTGCGGTGCCGGTCTTCGCCGACATCGACCCGCAAACGTTCTGCCTCGACCCGGAGGCTGTCGCCGCGGTGACCTCCCCCCTCACGGCGGCGATCCTGCCAGTGCACCTCTTCGGACACCCCGCGGCCGTGGACCAGATCGTCGACGTCGCGGCTCGGCACGGTCTGGCGATCGTCGAGGACGCCACGCAGGCCCAGGCGGCGACACTGGCCGGACGGCGGGTGGGCACCTACGGCGCGCTGAGCGTGTTCGCCGTCGAGGAGGGCGCCGTGGTGACCACGGAGCACCCCGAACTGGCCGGCGCGGTCAAGCGGCTCCGGGACACCGTGCACATGAGGGCCAGGATGACCGACGCCAAGGCGGCTTCCGGCCGGGGGTCGTTGGCGAAGCTCCCCGGGGCCGTGGCCAGGCAGCGGGCCAACTGCCGGTACCTGGACTCGGCGCTCACCGGCGTCCTCGTGCCGTATGTGGAGCCCGGAGCCCACCACGTCTACCACCGGTACACGGTCCGCATACCGGGCAACGGAAGGCCGGACCGGGACGCGTTCGCCATGGCTCTGGCCGGCCGGGGCGTGCGGGCGGACGTCAGTATCCGGACGCCCCTGCACCGTATGCCGGAGTACCGGTCGAGCTCGTATCTGCCCAGGACGGAGAAGGCGGCCGGCGAGACGCTGTCGCTGCCCGTCCACCCGGGGCTGACGGAGAAGGAGTTGGAGCGGTTGGCCACGGCGTGCAACACGCTCGGCGGTCTGCTCTGAGCCGTGGCCTTCGGGCCGGCCGCGCGTCGAGCGGATTTCCGGACCAGGGCGTGCATGGGTTAAGATCCTTCACGTCGACGCGCCCCAATAGCTCAGTCGGCAGAGCGTCTCCATGGTAAGGAGAAGGTCTACGGTTCGATTCCGTATTGGGGCTCTGAAGAGGAAAGGCCCCCGCCCGATGGCGGGGGCCTTTCCTGTTTCCGTGCGCTGTGGGACCGGCCCCGTCAAACCGGCAGTTCCGGGACGCGCATCGCCAGGATGGCCATGTCGTCCGAGGGCGCGTCCGACGCGAAGCGCTCCACGGCCCGCTGGATGCGGGCGGCGACGGCTCCGGCGGTGAGGCCGGTGCAGGTCGCGAGGACGTCGGCGAGACCGTCGTCGCCGAGCATACGGGCGCCCTCGCGGCGTTCGGTGACGCCGTCGGTGACGCAGAGCAGGACGTCGCCGGGGTCGAGGGTCACACTCTGCTCGACGAGTTCGAGGTCCTCGATGACGCCCAGCAGCGGCTGCGGTTCCGCGGCGGGTTCCACGACGCCGTTCTGCCGCAGTCGCAGCGGCAGCGGGTGACCGGCGCAGACGACCTTCAGGAGGGCGCTGCCGTCGCTCTGCGGCCACATCTCGCCGTAGAGCAAGGTGAGGAAGCGGCTTCGTGCCCCCTCGTCCAGAATGGCCGCGTTGAGTCGCTCCAGCACCGAAGGGCCGCTGAAGCCCTCACGGGCGAGCAGACGCAGCGCGTGCCGGGCGAGACCGGTCACGGCCGCGGCCTCGGGGCCCGTGCCGCACACGTCGCCGATGGCGAAGCCCCAGCAGCCGTCCCTGATGGGGAACACGTCGTAGAAGTCGCCGCCGACCTCGTTGCCCTCACCGGCCGCGCGATAGACGACCTCGACCTCGACGCCGGGGATCGCCGGCACGCCGGGCGGCAGCAGGCTGCGCTGGAGGGACTGGCTGATGGCCGTGCGCTCGCTGTAGAGGCGGGCGTTGTCCAGGGCGAGGGCGGCGCGGCGGGAGAGGTCCTCGGCGAGTTCGAGGATCTCCTGTCGGAAGCGTTCGTCGGCGGACTTGCCGAGTGTGAGCATGCCGATGACGCGGTTGCGGGCCACCAGCGGCAGGACGACCGTCTCGCCGCCGACGGCGGCAGCGGTGGCCAGGGCCGTGCCGGGCCCTGAAGCGGGCCGCCCGGCCTCGCCGAGGCCGAGGCTGCGCAGGGAGGCGCGCAGGGCCGTGGAGTGGGCGGCGTCGGTGGGGGCCGTCCACGTCCGGGCCCCGGGGGTGGGGTCGGGCTCCGGAGGGGCGAGGCGGGAGAGCAGGGCCTTGATGCCGTCGATGCGGTCCTCGTCCTCGTGGAGGACGAAGGCGAGCTCGGGCTCCGAGGACTGGTCGGCGATCGTGTACACGGCACACCAGTTGGCGAGGGTGGGCACCGTCATCTGGGCCATCAGGGCCAGCGTCTGGTCGCGTTCCAAGGTGCCCGCCAGCAGGTCGGAGGCCTCGACCAGGAAGGACAGCGAGCCGCGGCGCAGCCGTTCGAGCTCGGTGAGGCGGGCGCTCTCCACCGCGAGCGCGATGCGGTCGGCGGCGAACTGCAGTCGCAACGCCTCCTCGTTGGTGTAGCGGCCGGGGCTTTCCGCGGCCACGCCGAGCGAGCCGGTGAGGCGGCCCTCGACCTTGAGGGGGACGGTGACCACGGAGCGCATGCCGGTGCCGGCGAGCAGCGGGACGGCCCCGGGCACCGCTGTGAGGTCCTCGTGGACGGCGGGCATGCGGGCGCTGCCGTAGCGACCGGTGCCGGCCTCGACGGGGACGCGTGCGAAGCGCTGCCGGGCGGACGGGAGGCCGGTGGAGGCCCGCACCTCCAACTCGGTCTCGTCGTCGGTGGCGAGCAGCAGGTAGGCGGCGTCGCCGTCGAGCATGTCGCGGGCGCGCTCGACCGTGCGCTGCAGCAGCCCGTCGAGGTCGTCGGGCGCGGGGGAGCCGATGAAGGACTCGAAAGGGTCCACGGCCTTGCCGCGTTCGACGCCGCCCTCGACGGCGACCATGCCGCGCCCCGGGTTCTGCAGGACGGCGCGCTCGCCCTCGCGCACCAGCAGGCACACGGTGGACGGATCTCCGGAGGAGTCGCGCACCCGCAGGTGCGTGCCGTAGACGGGGAGGATCCGGCCGTCGGCATCGCGGACGCCGTAGCTGCCCTCCCAGCGGGACAGCCGCAGTGCCTCCGCGATGCCGTGTCCGGTGCCCGGGGTCTGCGGCCAGGCGGCGAAGTCGCCGAGGGGCTTGCCGGTGACCTGGTCGCCGGGGTGGCCGAAGAGTTCCGCGGCGTCCTGGTTCCAGCGGGTGATGATGCCGTCCCGGTCGACCTGGACGACGGCGACGCGGACCCGTTCGTCGGCCAGCGGCAGCGCCTGGACCGGCAGGGCCGGTCCGGCCGAGCGGGTTCCCGCGGGGCGCCGGGGGAGGTCGAGGCGGAACCAGACCTGCTTGTCGGCCGAGGTGTACTCCACGCCCCAGCGGCTTGCCAGCGCCGAGCACAGGAGCAGCCCGCGGCCGCCCTCGTGGTCGGGGTGGACCTGCTTCTTGGCGTCGTGGAGCGGGAGCTCGCGTTCGGGGTAGCGGTCGGCGACCTCGATCCGTACGGCGGACTCGAAGCGCAGACACCGGACGTCCGCCGCGGTGCCGGCGTGGACGACGGCGTTGGTGACGAGTTCACTGGTGAGGACGACGGCGTCGTCGACCACCTCGGAGAAGCCCCATCCCTGGAGGGTGTCCCGGACGAACGCGCGTGCGGTGGCGACCGAGCGTCCCACGGGTTCGAAGGTGGCCGCCGCGCGCGCCGTGATCACTGATCTCCTTGTTTGTCCCGGGACGTCACCGTTTGTCGTCCGCTGTACTGTCACCACCGGCCCCCACTTCGAGGTGTACGCCCGGCCCAAGGTGGGCAACCGCATGCCAGGTTACTTACCCCCGGCGACCGCATGTGTGCCGGTTGGGCGTGTTCCTGCCCCGATCGTGACGCCGGTCATATGCGATGCTGCCGAACTGTTATGGCCGGGCCCGGGCATGGTGAAACACTGGTCATGCCTGAACGAGGCACCTGCAGGTCGGTCGACCCTCCGGGAGGGACACGGTGGAGTCTGGCGCATCGGCGCGAGGCGGCGCGGCATCCGCGGCGAAGCGGGGCGGTACCGCACGGGTCAAGAACGTGCGGTCGCGTCCGAGCGGGGCCGGCGCGGGGACGGTGGAGGTCGACTCGGCGGCCCTGCACCGGTTGCTGTCCGCGCTCGAATCCATGCGGGACGGCAACTTCCGCAAGAGGCTGACGGTCACCGGCGACGGGCTCATGGCGGAGATCTCCGCGGTGTTCAACGAGGTGGCCGACCGCAACCAGCACCTGACGGGGGAGCTGGCGCGGGTGAGGCGGGTCGTGGGCCGCGAGGGCAAGCTCGCCGAGCGCCTGGAGACGGGAACGTGCGAGGGCGCCTGGGCGGCGGCCATCGACGCCTCCAACGCGCTCGTCGACGATCTCGTACGCCCGGTGTCCGAGGTCGGCCGGGTGCTGTCGGCGGTCGCGGAGGGCGACCTCGAGCAGCGGATGGACCTGCGCTCGCAGGGCGCCGACGGGTCCGGGCACCCGCTGCGCGGAGAGTTCCTCAAGGTGGGCCGCACCGTCAACGGGCTGGTGGACCAGCTCTCCACGTTCACCGACGAGGTGACCCGGGTGGCGAGCGAGGTCGGCACCGAGGGCAAGCTGGGCGGTCAGGCGCGGGTGCGTGGCATGTCCGGTTCCTGGAAGGACCTCACCGACTCGGTCAACACCATGGCGTCCCGTCTGACGGCGCAGGTCCGCGACATCGCTCTCGTCACGACGGCGGTCGCCAAGGGCGACCTGTCGCGCAAGGTCACCGTGCACGTGGACGGCGAGATGCTCGAGCTGAAGAACACCGTCAACACGATGGTCGACCAGCTCTCCTCCTTCGCCGCCGAGGTGACCCGCGTCGCGCGCGAGGTGGGCACCGAGGGGCAGCTGGGCGGGCAGGCCAAGGTGGCCGGCGTCGACGGGGTGTGGAAGGACCTCACGGACTCCGTCAACCTGATGGCCGGCAATCTCACCGCCCAGGTGCGCGACATCGCGCAGGTGACCACCGCGGTCGCCAACGGCGACCTGTCGCAGAAGATCACCATCGGCGCGCGCGGCGAGGTCGCGCAGCTCGCCGAGACCGTCAACGCGATGACCGAGACCTTGCGCACCTTCGCCGACGAGGTGACCCGGGTCGCGGGCGAGGTCGGCGCGGAGGGCCGGCTCGGCGGTCAGGCGCAGGTGCCCGGTGCCGCCGGCACCTGGAAGGACCTGACGGACTCGGTGAACACCGCGTTCCGCAATCTGACCGGCCAGGTGCGCGACATCGCGCAGGTGACGACGGCGGTAGCCAACGGCGACCTGTCGCAGAAGGTCACGGTGGACGTCTCCGGCGAGATGCTGGAGCTGAAGAACACCGTCAACACGATGGTCGACCAGCTGTCGGCTTTCGGCGCCGAAGTGACCAGGGTGGCGCGTGAGGTCGGTGTCGAAGGTGAGCTGGGCGGTCAGGCGCAGGTGCCGGGTGCGGCGGGTCTGTGGAAGGACCTGACGGACTCGGTGAACACCGCGTTCCGCAATCTGACCGGCCAGGTCCGCAACATCGCGCAGGTGACGACGGCGGTCGCCAACGGCGACCTGTCGCAGAAGGTCACGGTCGACGTCTCCGGCGAGATGCTGGAGCTGAAGAACACCGTGAACCGCATGGTGGACCAGCTGTCCTCCTTCGCCGGACAGGTCACGCGCATGGCCCGGGACGTGGGCACGGAGGGCCGCCTCGGCGGTCAGGCCCGCGTCGACGGCGTGAGCGGGGTGTGGAAGGAGCTCACGGACTCCGTCAACTTCATGGCGGGCAACCTCACCTCGCAGGTCCGCCAGATCGCCCAGGTGACGACAGCGGTGGCGCGCGGCGATCTGTCGCAGAAGGTCGACGTCGACGCGCGCGGCGAGATCCTGGAGCTGAAGAACACCATCAACACGATGGTCGACCAGCTGTCCTCCTTCGCCGAGCAGGTGACCCGGGTGGCCCGCGAGGTCGGCACCGAGGGCCGGCTCGGAGGCCAGGCGCAGGTGCCGGGCGTGGCCGGCGTGTGGCGCGACCTCACCGATTCCGTGAACGGCATGGCGGGCAACCTGACCGCGCAGGTCCGCAACATCGCCCAGGTGGCCACGGCGGTGGCCCGCGGCGATCTGTCGCAGAAGATCGACGTCGACGCGCGCGGCGAGATCCTGGAGCTCAAGAACGTCCTCAACACCATGGTCGACCAGCTGTCGGCCTTCGGCGACGAGGTGACCCGGGTGGCCCGCGAGGTCGGCACCGAGGGCATCCTGGGCGGTCAGGCCGAGGTGAAGGGCGTGTCGGGCACCTGGAAGGACCTGACGCAGTCCGTCAACTTCATGGCGAACAACCTCACGATGCAGGTGCGCAACATCGCCGAGGTCACCACCGCCGTCGCCCAGGGCGACCTGTCCAAGAAGATCACCGTCGACGCCAAGGGCGAGATCCTCGCCCTGGTCACCACCGTCAATACGATGGTCGACCAGCTCTCCGCGTTCGCCGACGAGGTGACCCGGGTGGCCCGCGAGGTGGGCACCGAGGGCCAACTGGGCGGCCAGGCGCGGGTGCGGGACGTCTCCGGCATCTGGAAGGACCTCACCGACAACGTCAACCTGATGGCCAACAACCTGACCAGCCAGGTGCGTTCGATCTCCTCCGTCGCCACCGCCGTCGCCAACGGCGACCTCACCAAGAAGATCACCGTCGAGGCACGCGGCGAGGTGGCCCAGCTCGCCGAGACCATCAACACGATGGTCGACACGCTCTCCGCCTTCGGCGACGAGGTGACCCGGGTGGCCCGCGAGGTGGGCACCGACGGCATCCTCGGCGGTCAGGCGCGGGTGCCGGGCGTGTCCGGCTCGTGGAAGGACCTCACCGAGTCGGTGAACAACATGGCCTCCAACCTGACCGGCCAGGTCCGCAACATCGCCATGGTCACCACGGCGGTCGCCCGCGGCGACCTGTCCAAGAAGATCGACGTCGACGCGCACGGCGAGATCCTGGAGCTGAAGACGACCATCAACACGATGGTCGACCAGCTGTCGGCCTTCGGCGACCAGGTGACCCGGGTGGCCCGCGAGGTGGGCACGGAGGGCCGCCTGGGCGGTCAGGCGCGGGTGCCGGGCGTGTCCGGCATCTGGAAGGACCTCACCGAGTCGGTGAACCTGATGGCGAACAACCTGACCCGTCAGGTGCGCAACATCGCCCAGGTGGCCACCGCCGTGACCCGCGGCGACCTCAACATCCGCACGGACGTGGACGCGGCGGGCGAGATCCTGGAGCTGCAGGACTACATCAACACCATGATCGTCCGACTCCGCGAGACCACGCTCGCCAACAAGGAGCAGGACTGGCTCAAGGGCAACCTCGCCCGCATCTCCGGCCTGATGCAGGGCCGCCGGGATCTCAACGACGTGGCGGCGCTCATCATGAGCGAGCTGACGCCGGTGGTCTCCGCCCAGCACGGGGCCTTCTTCATCGCGGAGGAGCCGGCCGGCGGGGAGGAGCACGAGGAGGGCTACGAGCTGAGGCTGTGCGGCTCGTACGGCTTCTCCAAGCGGACGATGCCGACGGTGTTCCTGCCGGGGGAGGGGCTGATCGGCACGGCGGCGATCGAGAAGCGCTCGATCCTGGTGGAGGACGTGCCGCCGGGCTATCTGAAGATCACCTCGGGTCTCGGCGAGGCGTCGCCGGCGCATGTCATCGTGCTGCCGGTGGTCTTCGAGGACCGGGTGCTCGGGGTGATCGAGCTGGCCTCCTTCCAGCCGTTCACGCAGATCCAGAAGGACTTCCTGGGCCAGATCACCGACATGATCGCGGTCAGCGTGAACACCATCAGCGTGAACACCAAGACCGAGTACCTGCTGGAGCAGTCGCAGGAGCTGACCGAGCAGCTGCGCGAGCGCTCGGCGGAGCTGGAGAACCGGCAGAAGCAGCTGGAGATGTCCAACACGGAGCTGGAGGAGAAGGCGGAGCTGCTGGCCCGCCAGAACCGGGACATCGAGGTGAAGAACACGGAGATCGAGGAGGCGCGGCAGGTCCTGGAGGAGCGCGCCGAGCAGCTGGCGGTCTCGATGCGCTACAAGTCCGAGTTCCTGGCCAACATGTCGCACGAGCTGCGCACCCCGCTCAACTCGCTGCTGATCCTGGCGAAGCTGCTCGCGGACAACGCCGAGGGCAACCTCTCGCCCAAGCAGGTCGAGTTCGCCGAGACCATCCATGGCGCCGGTTCCGACCTGCTGCAGCTCATCAACGACATCCTGGACCTGTCCAAGGTCGAGGCGGGCAAGATGGACGTCAGCCCGACCCGTATCGCCCTGGTCCAGCTGGTCGACTACGTGGAGGCCACCTTCCGCCCGCTCACCGCGGAGAAGGGCCTGGACTTCTCGGTGCGGGTCTCCCCCGAGCTTCCCGCGACGCTCCACACCGACGAGCAGCGGCTGCTGCAGGTGCTGCGCAACCTGTTGTCGAACGCGGTGAAGTTCACCGACAGCGGTTCGGTCGAGTTGGTCATCCGCCCCGCCGGCCCCGACGTGCCGCAGGCGATCCGGGAGCAGTTGCTGGAGTCCGGTTCGCTGCGGGACGCGGACGAGCCGCTGGTCGCCTTCTCGGTGACCGACACGGGCATCGGCATCGCGGCGAGCAAGATGCGGGTCATCTTCGAGGCGTTCAAGCAGGCGGACGGCACCACCAGCCGCAAGTACGGCGGTACGGGCCTGGGCCTGTCGATCAGCCGGGAGATCGCCCGGCTGCTCGGCGGCGAGATCCACGCCGACAGCCAGCCCGGCCGTGGCTCGACCTTCACCCTGTATCTGCCGCTCAACACCACCGATCTGCCGCCGCAGGGCTACCCGCAACTCCCCTCCGCCGAGGCCGAGGACGTCGAGGGGGCGCCGGCCGAGTCGCTGCCCGTCCCGGCGCACGGCCACATGGCGGTGCGCGGCCGGGGCGCGGGCAGCAGCCTGGCCAGGCTGCGCCGGCGTTCGGCGGCGCAGCGGCCCGCGGCGGCCGGCCCGGCGGAGCGCCACGCGCTGTCCGAGCCGTGGGCGGAGGGCGCGCACAGCGACGCCTACACCGGCTTCGCGGGCGGCTTCAGCGGCGAGAAGGTGCTCATCGTCGATGACGACGTCCGCAATGTGTTCGCCCTCACCAGCGTGCTGGAACAGCACGGACTGACCGTGCTGTACGCAGAGAACGGCCGGGAGGGGATCGAGGTCCTGGAGCAGCACGACGACGTCGCGGTGGTCCTGATGGACATCATGATGCCCGAGATGGACGGCTACGCGACGACGGCGGCGATCCGCAGGATGCCCCAGTTCGCCGGGCTGCCGATCATCGCGCTGACGGCGAAGGCGATGAAGGGAGACCGGGAGAAGAGCATCGAGTCGGGGGCGTCCGACTACGTGGCCAAGCCGGTGGACACCGATCACCTGCTGGCGAAGATGGAGCAGTGGATGCGGTCCAGGTGACGCCGCCCCGTCACCTCCCGGCGACCGGGCGGCGACGGGCGGTGAGCCGCCCCTGAGCCGTGTGTGCGGACAGGTGTGGAAGTGCGTGAGTCCGGGAACCTTCTGGACTCCGCTTTCGTTTCGGCTACGTGCGCAGTGACATGGCGGTGACAGGGTGTGGCGGACGCGGGGTACGGCTACCATGACCGGCACAAGGACGGACGGCGCTCAGGAGTCGTCCATGGGGGCGGCGACCGGTGCAGTGCCGGGGCGAGGAGGGCGGGCCATGGTGCAGAAGGCCAAGATCCTCCTGGTCGATGACCGGCCGGAGAATCTGCTGGCGCTGGAGGCCATCCTCTCCGCGCTCGATCAGATGCTGGTGCGGGCATCGTCCGGGGAGGAGGCGCTCAAGGCGCTGCTCACCGACGACTTCGCGGTGATCCTGCTCGATGTCCAGATGCCGGGCATGGACGGGTTCGAGACCGCGGCGCACATCAAGCGGCGAGAGCGTACCCGGGACATCCCGATCATCTTCCTCACCGCCATCAACCACGGTCCGCACCACACCTTTCGCGGCTATGCGGCCGGCGCGGTGGACTACATCTCCAAGCCTTTCGACCCGTGGGTGCTGCGCGCCAAGGTCTCGGTCTTCGTCGACCTCTACAAGAAGAACTGCCAGTTGCGGGAGCAGGCGGGCCTGCTGCGGCTGCAACTGGAACAGGGCGCGGGGTCCGGCGGCGGCAAGGAGTCCGTGGGCCTGCTGGTGGAGCTCTCCTCACGGCTGTCCGCCGTGGAGGAGCAGGCGGAGGCGCTGTCCAAGCAGCTGGACGAGTCCGCGGACGCCGCGGCGGTGGCCACGGCGGCCCACTTGGAGCGCAAGCTGACCGGGCTGCGCCGCGCGCTGGACGCGCTGAAGCCGGGCGCCGGCGGCGACAAGAAGATTCCCCCGCAAGAGTGAAGCGGATGCGCCATATGATGCAAAGTCATCCTTGGCGCGCCAGAGGCACGACACGAATGGCGGTACGCGTGGTCCCACGTGTCGTGCGCGGGACGGAGCGGTAACCTCACCGTCATGGCCTCACGTACGTCCGGCACCGCCAAGAAGGCTGCCGCCACACCTGCGGCCAGGCCCGCGGGGAAGAAGGCCCCCGTGAAGAAGGCGGCGGCCAAGAAGCCTCCTGCCAAGAAGCCGCCGGCCAAGGCGGCGCCGAAACCGGCGGCCAAGCCCGCGCCCTCCCCGACGGGGGGCGTGTACCGGGTCGCCCGGGCGCTGTGGCTCGGCCTGGCGCACACCGTGGGCGCCCTCTTTCGCGGCGTCGGGCGCGGCGCACGCGGACTGGACCCGGCGCACCGCAAGGACGGCCTGGCGCTGCTGCTGCTCGGCCTCGCGCTGGTCGTGGCCACCGGCACCTGGTCGGATCTGCGCGGCCCGGTGGGCGAGCTGGTCGAGATACTGGTCACCGGGCTGTTCGGGCGGCTGGACCTGCTCGTGCCGTTCCTCGTCGGCGCCGTGGTGTGGCGGCTGATGCGCCATCCGCAGAGGACCGACGCCAACGGGCGCATCGTCATCGGCCTGACCGCCCTCAGCGTCGGTGTGCTGGGCCTGGTGCACATCGGCTGCGGTTCCCCGGGCCGCAGCCAGGGCACCGAGGCGATCCGCGACGCGGGCGGGCTGATCGGCTGGGCCGCGTCCGCGCCCCTCGACTACACCGTCGGGGCGCCGCTGGCGGTGGCGCTGCTGGCGCTGCTGGCCTTCTTCGGACTGCTGGTCACCACCGCGACCCCGGTCAACGCCATCCCTCGCCGACTGCGCGAACTCGGCATCCGGCTGGGCCTGGTGGAGCAGGAGGGCGCCGCCGAGGCCGAGGAGGACGCGGTGCCCTTCAGCGACCTGCTGGAGGAGGGGAGCGGCTCCCCGGAGGCCGCCGACAAGCCGCGCCGCCGCTCCAGGCGCCGCCAGGAGCAGACGGACCTGCCCGATCTGACGCCCAGCGACGGACTGGGCGCCGTCGACCTCGCCTACGGGGTGGCCGCGGACCTCGACGGCGCCCTCACCTACGGAGTGCCCGGCTCGTCGGTCGTCGCGGACCTCGTCAGCCACTCCCTGCCGCAGATCCGGGGCACCGCTGAGGCGGACGCGTCCGAGGCCGCCCCGGGCGCCGCCGAGGCGTCGGGGCCGGCCGTGCCCGACCTCACCAAGGCCGCCCCGCCCGAGCGGGGCGCGGCGCTGCCGCCGCGTGCTGAGCAGCTCCAGTTGTCCGGGGACATCACCTATGCCCTGCCGTCCCTGGACCTGCTGGAGCGCGGTGGTCCCGGACGTACCCGCAGCGCCGCCAACGACGCCGTGGTCGAGTCGCTGACGAGCGTCTTCTCGCAGTTCAAGGTCGACGCGCGGGTCACCGGTTTCACCCGCGGACCGACGGTGACCCGCTACGAGGTGGAGCTGGGCCAGGCCGTCAAGGTCGAGCGGATCACGGCCCTCGCCAAGAACATCGCGTACGCCGTGGCCAGTCCGGACGTGCGGATCATCAGCCCGATCCCCGGCAAGTCGGCGGTCGGCATCGAGATCCCCAACAGCGACCGGGAGATGGTCAACCTCGGCGACGTGCTGCGCTCGGCGGAGGCCGCCGGCGAGGAGCACCCGATGACGGTGGGTCTCGGCAAGGACGTCGAGGGCGGCTACGTCATGGCCAACCTCGCGCGCATGCCGCACATCCTCGTCGCGGGCGCCACGGGGTCGGGCAAGTCGTCCTGCATCAACTGCCTGATCACCTCCGTCCTGGCACGCTCCACACCCGACGAGGTGCGGATGGTGCTCGTCGACCCCAAGCGCGTCGAGCTCACCGCGTACGAGGGCATCCCGCACCTGATCACCCCGATCATCACCAACCCCAAGCGGGCCGCCGAGGCGCTGCAGTGGGTCGTGCGCGAGATGGACCTGCGCTACGACGACCTGGCCGCCTACGGCTTCCGGCACATCGACGACTTCAACGCGGCCGTGCGCGGCGGCAAGGTGAAGCCGCCGGAGGGCAGCGAGCGGGAACTGGCGCCCTACCCCTACCTGCTGGTGATCGTTGACGAGCTCGCGGACCTGATGATGGTGGCGCCGCGCGACGTGGAGGACGCGATCGTGCGCATCACCCAGCTCGCCCGGGCCGCCGGCATCCACCTCGTCCTGGCCACCCAGCGGCCCAGCGTCGACGTCGTCACGGGTCTGATCAAGGCCAACGTGCCTTCCCGGCTTGCCTTCGCGACCTCCTCCCTGGCCGACAGCCGGGTCATCCTCGACCAGGCCGGCGCCGAGAAGCTGATCGGAAAGGGTGACGGTCTGTTCCTGCCGATGGGCGCGAACAAGCCGGTCCGCATGCAGGGCGCCTTCATCACGGAGGAGGAGATCCACGCCGTCGTCGCCCACTGCAAGGCGCAGTTGACCCCTTCCTACCGTGAGGACGTGGTCGTCGGCTCGGGACCGAAGAAGGAGATCGACGAGGAGATCGGCGACGACCTGGACCTGCTGTGCCAGGCCGCGGAGCTGGTCGTCTCCACGCAGTTCGGCTCGACCTCGATGCTCCAGCGCAAACTGCGTGTCGGCTTCGCGAAAGCGGGAAGGCTCATGGACCTGATGGAATCGCGCGGGATCGTCGGCCCCAGCGAGGGGTCGAAGGCCCGGGATGTTCTGGTCAAGCCGGACGAGATGGACTCCGTGCTCGCGGTGCTCCGCGGCGAGGCCGGTTCGTAGCCGTTCCGTGGCTCACTCGTAAGTGGGTCGCGCGCAACCGTTGCTCCTGCCCGCACGTCAAGTTATTGCAGGAGGAAGGCGTATGGCCGACTGCCATCGGCGCCGGTGAGGACGGCAATCCTGATGGCCGACAAACCACGCCCGCCCGCTTGCCCGTCCGTTTGCACACCCCCCTAGACTGGGTCTCCAGCAGGTGGCTAGACGCTCGAAAGGCGCCCCCGTGTCCATCGGCAACCCGCCCCCCGACGACCGGATCCCGGTCGGTCGTGCCCTCGCACAGGCCCGCGTCGCCGCGGGCCTGACCGTCGAGGAGGTCAGTACCACAACGCGTGTACGCGCGCCCATCGTGCACGCGATCGAGCAGGACGACTTCTCCCGCTGCGGCGGCGACGTGTACGCCCGCGGCCACATTCGTGCGATCGCGCGCGCCGTGGGCCTCGATCCCGAGGCCCTGGTCGAGCAGTTCACGGCGGAGCACGGCGGTGCGCCCGCCCCGACGCCCGTGGCCCCGTTGTACGAGGCGGAGCGGATGCGTCCCGAGCCGCGCCGCCCCAACTGGACCGCCGCCATGGTGGCGGCGATCGTCGGCGTCGTCGGCTTCGTCGGCTTCACCCTCTTCAACGGCGGCGAGGAAGGCGGCAAGGAGCCCGTGGCGGGCAAGCCGAGCGTGGCGAGCCCGGCGGCCACGACGCCCGGCAACACCACGAGCACCACACCGAGGCCCGAGGAGTCCGACAGCGCGATCGCCGCCGCGCCGGCCGACAAGGTCACCGTCAAGCTCACCGCCACGAACGCCAAGAGCTGGATCCAGGCGGTGGGCAGCAACGGGAAGCAGCTCTACCAGGGCAGTCTGGAGCCGGGCGACTCCAAGACCTTCACCGACAAGAGCAAGATCAACCTGATCATCGGCAACGCGGGCGCGGTCGACCTCTTCGTCAACGGCAAGGACCTCGGGCCGGCGGGCGACCCCGGTCAGGTCCAGCGCCTCGCCTTCACCCCCGGCGATCCGGAAGCAGGGTGACGCCCCCTTCCACGGGCGCGCACGGACACCGCGGCGCCCGGCGCAGGACACCCGTCCCGGCGCCGGGCGCCGCTGCGCGTCGGAGCCCCGTCGGGGACAAAGTAGGCTGAGCCTATGTCCGAACCCCGTACCGTCGCTCTTGTCACGCTCGGCTGCGCCCGTAACGAGGTGGATTCCGAGGAGCTCGCCGGCCGGCTGGCGGCGGACGGGTGGCAGCTCGTCGACGACGCCGCCGCCGCCGACGTCGCCGTCGTGAACACCTGCGGCTTCGTCGAGGCCGCCAAGAAGGACTCCGTCGACGCCCTGCTGGAAGCCAACGACCTCAAGGCCCATGGCCGTACCCAGGCCGTGGTCGCGGTCGGCTGCATGGCCGAGCGCTACGGCAAGGAGCTGGCCGAGGCCCTTCCCGAGGCGGACGGCGTGCTCGGCTTTGACGACTACGCGAACATCTCCGACCGCCTGCAGACGATTCTCTCCGGCGGCATCCACGCCTCGCACACCCCGCGCGACCGCCGCAAGCTGCTTCCGATCAGCCCGTCCGACCGGCAGGCAGCGAGTGAGGTGGCGCTGCCCGGCCACGCGCAGGCCGCCCCCGAGCCCGCTTCCGCCCCGCAGGACCTGCCCGAGGACCTGCCCGAGGGGCTCGCACCCGCCTCCGGACCGCGCGCCCCGCTGCGCCGCCGCCTGGACGACAGCCCGGTCGCCTCGGTGAAGCTGGCCTCCGGCTGCGACCGCCGCTGCTCCTTCTGCGCCATCCCTTCCTTCCGGGGCTCGTTCATCTCCCGCCGCCCCTCCGACGTGCTCGGAGAGACGCGCTGGCTGGCCGAGCAGGGCGTCAAGGAGATCATGCTGGTCAGCGAGAACAACACCTCGTACGGCAAGGACCTCGGCGACATCCGGCTGCTGGAGACGCTGCTGCCCGAACTGGCCGCCGTCGACGGCATCGAGCGCGTGCGCGTCAGCTATCTGCAGCCCGCCGAGATGCGCCCCGGCCTGATCGACGTGCTCACCTCGACGCCGAAGGTCGCGCCCTACTTCGACCTGTCCTTCCAGCACTCCGCTCCCGGGGTGCTGCGCGCGATGCGCCGCTTCGGCGACACCGAGCACTTCCTGGAGCTGCTGGAGACCATCCGCTCCAAGGCGCCGGAGGCCGGGGTCCGCTCCAACTTCATCGTCGGCTTCCCGGGGGAGTCGGAGGCCGACCTCGAGGAGCTGGAGCGTTTCCTGGGCGCGGCCAGGCTGGACGCCATCGGCGTCTTCGGCTACTCCGACGAGGAGGGCACGGAGGCGGCCGGCTACGCGGACAAGCTCGACGAGGACGTGGTGGCCGAACGGCTGGCCCGGGTGTCCCGGCTGGCCGAGGAGCTGACCGCGCAGCGCGCCGAGGAGCGGCTCGGCTCCACGGTGCACGTGCTGGTCGAGTCCGTGGACGAGGAGGAGGGCGCGGTCGGCCGCGCCGCCCACCAGGCGCCGGAGACCGACGGCCAGGTCGTCCTGACCTCACAGGAGGGCCTGGCGCCCGGTACGTTCGCCGCGGCGAAGGTGGTGGACACCGAAGGCGTCGACCTGGTCGCGGAGCCGCTTGGCACGACGGAGGAGGCCCGCAGATGACGGGAGTCCCGGCGTCCGCCGCCGGCGATCACGGGACCGCGCCCGCCGTCCAGGCGGCCGCGGCCCGGCGGCCCTCGCTGTGGAACATCGCCAACGTCCTGACGATGGTGCGGCTGCTCCTGGTGCCGGGCTTCGTCGTGCTGCTGGTGCACGACGACGGGCACGACCCGGCGTGGCGCTCCTTCGCATGGGCGGCGTTCGCCATCGCGATGATCACCGACCTCTTCGACGGCGAGCTGGCCCGGCGCTACGGGCTGGTCACCGACTTCGGTAAGATCGCCGACCCCATCGCGGACAAGGCGATCATGGGCGCGGCGCTGATCGGGCTGTCCGCCCTCGGCGACCTGCCCTGGTGGGTCACCGCGGTGATCCTCTTCCGCGAGCTGGGCATCACCCTGATGCGGTTCTGGGTGATCCGCTGGGGCGTCATCCCGGCCAGCCGCGGCGGCAAGCTGAAGACGCTCACCCAGGGCGTCGCCGTCGGCATGTACATCCTCGTCCTCACCGGGCCGCTGGCGACGTCGCGGGCGGTGCTGATGGGCGCCGCGGTGGTGCTCACCGTCGTGACGGGCCTGGACTACGTGCGCCAGGCGGTCGTCATGCGCCGGGCCGGACGGGCCGCGCAGCGCGCGGACGCCGCGCGCCGGGCGCACGAGCGGGCGACCGGGACGGAGGGGAGGCTCGCGCAGGACACGCCGCTGGAGCTCCCGGAGGAGCAGGGAACGGGCGCGTGAACACCGCCGCCGACGTCCTGGGCCTGCTGCAGGCGCGGCAGGAGTCGCTGGCCGTCGCCGAGTCGCTGACCGGCGGCCTGGTGGCGGCCGAGTTGACCTCGGTGCCGGGCGCCTCCCGGTGCTTCCGCGGCTCGGTCACCGCCTACGCCACCGAACTGAAGCGGGACGTCCTGGGCGTGGACGGCACGCTGCTGGCCGAACGTGGGGCCGTCGACCCCGAGGTCGCGCGAGAGATGGCGGTGGGTGTGCGGGGCGTGCTGCGCGCCGACTGGGGGCTGGCGACCACCGGTGTCGCCGGACCCGATCCGCAGGACGGGCAGCCGGTCGGAACGGTCTATGTGGCGGTCGCCGGGCCGGCCGGCACGCGGTGCGAGGGACTGCGGTTGGACGGCGACCGCGCCACCATCCGTGCCACCACGGTGAACGCCGCTCTGACCCTCCTGCGGCAGACGCTTGTGAAGGGCCGGGATACCCCCGACGGATCCGCGGCGGCGAGGGTAGGGAAGACGGCGGGGGGAAGGGATGTTTGCAGCCCTGAGTGAACACGTCATCGCTCCCCGCACGGCCGGTGCCGGAGGCGGTACGGTGGGGCGAGAAGGTTGCGAATTCGCGGTCCGAGGAGGGAGCCACCGATGATTCTGCTCCGTCGCCTGCTCGGTGACGTGCTGCGTCGGCAGCGCCAGCGTCAGGGCCGCACCCTGCGTGAGGTCTCCTCATCCGCCCGGGTCTCCCTGGGCTATCTGTCGGAGGTCGAACGAGGGCAGAAGGAGGCTTCCTCCGAACTGCTCTCCGCGATCTGTGACGCCTTGGACGTCCCGATGTCCGAGGTGATGCGGGAGGTCAGCGACGATCTGGCGCTTGCCGAGCTTGCCGAGTCGGCTGCTGTCGAGTCGGCAGCCGCGCCTATGCGGCCGCTGCTGGGCGCGGTTCCGTCCGTACCGTCCGGTCCGGACGAGCGGGTCACCATCAAGGCGCCGAAGGCGCCCACCGAGGCCGTGGACGTCGTCGCGGCCTGAGCGACACCAAGCGGTTCCGAACCATGGCCCCGGCCGGTGGACCACCGGCCGGGGCCATGGTGTGTCCGGGGGCGGCGGGCGGCGGTGTCGGTCGGTCCGTCGGTGTCGGTGGGTCGGCGGCGTTTGGTTCGCGGATCCGGGGAAGGCGCTCATATGACGGGTTCCGCCGAGAGGCGGTCCCGCTACGTGAGCAATTCCCGAGGAGGAGCGGCATGACATTCGTGAAGAGCACGCTGCCCGAGGCCGACCGCCGGATCGTGGGCGAGGCGCTCCAGCACACCCTCAGCGACCTCATTGACTTGTCGCTCGTCGCCAAGCAGGTGCACTGGAACGTTGTGGGGGCGCGGTTCCGGTCCATCCACCTTCAGCTCGACGACGTGGTGACCACCGCGCGGACCTACGCCGACACCGTCGCGGAACGGGCGGCCGCCATCGGCGTCACGCCCGACGGGCGTGCCGGGACGGTGTCCAAGGGCAGCAGGATCGACGAGGTGTCGGACGGCTGGATCAAGGACGACAAGGTGGTCGCGGTCATGATCGCCGCACTGGACGCCGTGATCAGGCGGGTGCGCGCGGGGATCGAGGCGACGGAGAAGCCCGATCCGGTGACCCAGGACATCCTGATCGGCCTGGCCGCCGATCTCGAGAAGCACCACTGGATGTTCCAGGCGGAGAACGTGTGACCCGATCAGGGCCTCGCACGTGACTCACACGTGTCTGAACTGCGGAAACGACGGTTTCGAGGTGTGCCGGCGCGTCTCACGGCGTGCCGTGGGTTATCGGGTAGCGGAAGGATCCCGGAATCCTTCCGGCCGGCCGGAACGCGACCGGAAGACGGGTGGAGCGTTCCGCTCACACCCCCGTGCCGGCGTTGCTGTCCTTTTCGGGCGTGCCGTGGTGGGGGCGGACGGGCGGCGGCACCGGCCGGGTCTTCGGGGTACGGGCCGCACGGGCGTCGACGGGTCGGCTGAGCGACGAGACCGGCGGGGGCCCGGAGGTCACCCCGGGGCTAAGGGCAGGCTAAGGGCGTCGTCGCCCTGGGTCGCCGTCCGCCGCAAAATGTCGCAGGTAGTAGCGGTATGCGTCCTCCGTTCGAGTGAACGCGGTCCGAGGCCTACCGGCGGAGGTCTAGAGATCTTGCCGGCAGGGGATCGCACCTGTGTACGGGGAAAGCCCGGGACTGGGTCCTTGGTGATTCCCGCCGCAACCTCGGGGCTCCGAAGGAGGCGGCCATGTATGTTCTCCGCCTGTTTCACGAGCTGTGGGCCCAGCGGGCGGTCCGCTGGGCGATCGCTTTCGTCGCGGGTGTGGTGTGGTGGTGGGCCCTGCTGAGGCTCGTCGCCCAGCCCGCACAGGCAGGCTCCTTCGAGGGCCTGGTCGTCGCCGGTGGCTGGGGGCTCAGCATCGTCCCCCTGCACACGGCGAGGTGGTCACGGGGATCATCGTCCGCCGCCCGGGCGGCCGTCCGCGAGGTTGAGGGCCCGGTGCCGGGAGGGCTTCCGGGAAGAGTGCCGGGACCCCGGAGCACGTCACGGCTCGGCCATGACGACGCCCCCGTCAGGGCGCGGGGTGCGGCCGGTCGGCAGGGCTGACACGGGGCACGGGTGACCGGTTGTGGAAGCCGGTGCGAACGCGGGTGCCCGCGCCCGGGCCCTCTCGCGGTCCTCGGGCGCGGCGCACACCGGTGCCTGCGGCACCTCGCACCTCGCACCTCGCACCTCGCACCGAGCCCCCGAGACGGGCGCGGGACGGGGCTGGATGACGGAAGCCCTCGGTGACGCCGCCACCGGTGTGCGGGGTGACGGCCGGGCGAGGGCCTCCGCCGTCGGAGCCGACGGGGCCGGTCACGCCGATTGTCCTCAGCGGGACCGCGGCGCCGGCCGGGAGGATGGCGTCGGTGCCGGCCCCCGCTGGCAGTGCGGGCACCAGTACGTCACCCGGGGCTGCCCGGGCGGTCCCAGTTCGGCGACGCGGATCTGCGTGCCGCAGCGCAGGCAGCCGTGCCGGTCGCGGCCGTACACCCAGTGGGTACGGCCGCGCCGGGTGTCGCCGGTGGTGATGTGGCCGTGCCGGGTCTTGTTGGCCTGCAGCAACTTTCTGGCGAGTGCGACGACCCGTTCCGGTTCGGGGACGTCGCCGACCGGCGTCCAGGGCGTGACGCCTCGCAGGAAGCACACCTCGCACTTGTAGACGTTGCCTATGCCGGCGAGATTGCGCTGGTCCAGCAACGCGTCACCGACCGGCCTTGCCGGGTCGGCGGTCAGCCGGCGCACCGCCTCCACCGGATCCCAGTCCGGGCCGAGCAGATCCGGCCCGAGATGGCCGACCGCCCGATCCTCCTCGGCAGACCGCAGCAGCTCCAGCACGGGCAGCCGGTAACCGACCGCGACCCGTTCGGCATGGGCGAGGACCGCCCGGACCTGGTGGTCGGGGCCGCCCCGCCAGCGCTCGCCGGGTGCGTACACCTGCCAGGAACCGTCCATGCGCAGATGTGAGTGGAGGGTCAACCCGCCCTCGATCCGGATCAGCAGGTGCTTGCCTCGGGCCACGACCTCCTGCACGTGGCGTCCCGACAGGTCGGTCGTGGCCAGCCGCGGCACGCGCAGGTCCGCGCGGAGCAGGACGTGGCCCGCCAGCGCCCGGTGCAGCCGGTGCGCGGCCAGCCAGATCGTGTCGCCCTCGGGCACGGCTCCCCCTGTTCCCGTCGTGTGCGTTCAGGACCGCAGCCGCAGGCCGCGGGGTGTCGCGTGGAAACCGGCCGCCTCCAGGGCGCGGCCGAGCGCCGAGGTGAGAGCCGACTCGCCGTTGGTGCGCTCCACGGTGAGCCGGCCGAGCGCCCCGTCCCGCACAGCCAGGGCGAGTGCGTCGGCGGCCGCCTGCAACCGCTCCTCGTCCGCGCCGCCGCCCTCTCGGCCGTCGGCCGCCGCCCCGGCGGGCCCGGGCCAGGCCAGCAGTGTCTTCCCGCCGCGCTCCACGTACAGCGTGAGCTCGCCGTCGACCAGGACGACCAGCGCCCCCGCCTTGCGTCCCGGCCGGTGGGTCACCCCCGCGGGCTGTTCGGGCCACGGCAGGGCGGCCCCATAGGCGTTGGCCGGGTCGGCTGCGGCCAGCACAACGGTGCGCGCCTTGTCGTGCCGGGCCTCCTCGCGCTCCCGCGCGTTGCTGATGGCCCGCAGCCGGTCCACGGCGCCGTCCATGGCGAACTGCGCCGCGCCCAGGCCCTCGACGACGTAGCCGCGGCGCGCCTGGCCGGTCTCCTCGAAGGCCGAGAGCACCCGGTACGCGGCCGAGAAACCGCCCTCCACACCCTCGGCGGCCACCGCGCCGCGGGTCACCACGCCGTGCCGGTCGAGCAGGGTGTGGGTGAGTGCGTGCGCCCGGTGCGTCGCGTCGGGCTCCACGGCCGGCACCAGGGACCAGCGGCCGGCGGTCGTCGGCGGGCCGCTCCGCGAGGCCGTCGCCCTTGGCGAGGGCCGGCCGGTACGGGCCGTGAAGGCGCCGTAGCGGCCTCGGGGCACCGCACGCGGTGCCCGGTGCGCGGTGGAGCCGGCCGTGCGGCCGGAGCCGAGCAGGGCGCGCAGCGGCGCGAGCGTGTCATTGGTCAGCCGGCCCGACCAGGCCAGCTCCCAGAGCACCTCGGCGAGTTCGGGATCGGACACCTCGTGCCCGGCGGCGCGGACCTGCTCGCAGATCTGGCGGAAGAACAGCCCGTAGCCCCCCGAGAGGCCGTCAAGGACCGCGCGGTGGACCGGGGAGAGCTCCAAGGGCTGCGGCTGCGGCAGCAGCAGTGGTGCGGAGTCGGCGAGATACAGCGACACCCAGCCGTCCTTGCCCTGCAGGGCGCCGGCCCCCGCCCACACGATCTCGCCGGCCGACGTGAGCTCGTCCAGCATCGCCGGGGTGTAGTCCGCCACGCGGGCCGGCAGGACCAGCTTCTCCAGGGCCGAGGCGGGCACCGCGGCGCCCTGGAGCTGCTCCACGGCCCGCACCAGGCCGTCGAGACCGCGCAGACTGTGCGTGCCCACGTGCTGCCACTGCGGCAGGAAGGCGGCCAGGGTGGTCGGCGGCACGGGTTCCAGTTCCTGCCGCAGCGCCGCCAGCGAGCGCCGTCGCAGCCGCCGCAGCACTCCGGCGTCGCACCACTCGTGGCCCGCGCCGCCCGGCCGGAACTCACCCTGCACGATCCTGCCGGACGCGGCGAGCCGGTGCAGGGTGCCGTCCGCGACGGCGGTGCCCAGGCCGAAGCGCTGGGCGGCCTCGGCCGAGGTGAACGGGCCGTGGGTACGCGCGTACCGGGCCAGCAGATCCGCCAAGGGGTCCCGGACGGGCTCGGTGAAGGCCTCCGGCACGCCGACCGGCAGCGCGGTGC
This sequence comes from Actinacidiphila sp. bgisy167, assembly GCF_057707665.1. Lineage (NCBI taxonomy): Bacteria > Bacillati > Actinomycetota > Actinomycetes > Kitasatosporales > Streptomycetaceae > Actinacidiphila > Actinacidiphila sp. bgisy167. The sequence continues at coordinate 22,236 of NZ_JBYIQP010000020.1, forward strand.
CGAGCGCGTCCCGCAGCCGCCCGGCGTCCTCCACGGCGGCCCAGCGGTCCGCGCCCGCGACACGGACCCTGATCACCCGGCGCGCGCCCTCCAGCCCGGCCGCCCACCCCGGCTCCGCTCCGCGGGCGGCCAGCTCGGCGTCGTCCAGCGGGCCGAGCAGCCGCAGCACGTCGGCGACGCCCTCGGGATCCTTGATCCGCCGGTCCTCGGTGAGCCACTGCAGCTCGCGCTCCAGCTCCACCATGACGTCGGCGTCCAGCAGTTCCCGCAGCTCCGCCTGGCCCAGGAGCTCCGACAGCAGCCGGGAGTCCAGCGAGAGGGCCGCGGCGCGCCGCTCGGCCAGCGGCGAGTCGCCCTCGTAGAGGAACTGCGCCACATAGCCGAAGAGCAGCGACTTGGCGAACGGCGACGGCTCGGGTGTCGTCACCTCGACCAGCCGTACCTTGCGGGACTCGATGTCGCCCATCAGCTCGACCAGCCCGGGGACGTCGAAGACGTCCTGCAGGCACTCGCGGACGGCCTCCAGCACGATGGGGAAGGAACCGAACTCCGAGGCCACCTGGAGCAGCTGGGCGGCCCGCTGGCGCTGCTGCCACAGCGGGGTGCGCCGGCCAGGATCGCGGCGGGGCAGCAGCAGCGCGCGGGCCGCGCACTCCCGGAACCGCGACGCGAACAGGGCGGAACCGCCGACCTGGTCGGTGACGAGCTGTTCGACCTCGCCCTTGTCGAAGACGACGTCGGCGGCGCCCACCGGTGACCGGTCGGCGTCGTACTCGGCGCCCTGCCGGGCGGGCTCCGCGTCCAGCAGCTCGAGGCCCATCAGGTCCGCGTCCGGAAGGCGCAGCACGATGCCGTCGTCGGCGTGCATCACCTGCGCGTCGAAGCCGTACCGCTCACCGAGCCGGGCGCCCAGCGCGAGCGCCCACGGGGCGTGGACCTGGGCGCCGAAGGGGGAGTGGACGACCACCCGCCAGTCGCCCAGTTCGTCCCGGAAGCGCTCGACCACGATGGTACGGTCGTCCGGCACATGGCCGCAGGCCTTGCGCTGCTCCTCCAGGTAGGCCAGCACATTGTCGACAGCCCAGGGGTCCAGGCCCGCGGCGGCCAGCCGAGCCCGTCCCTTTCGCGGATCGAGGGCGGCGACCTCCCGGAGGAAGGCGCCGAGCGCGCGCCCCAGCTCGAGTGGACGGCCGAGCTGGTCGCCCTTCCAGAACGGCAGCCGCCCCGGCACACCTGGGGCAGGGGAGACCAGCACCCGGTCGCGGGTGATGTCCTCGATCCGCCAGGAGGTCGTGCCCAGGGTGAAGACGTCGCCCACCCGTGACTCGTAGACCATCTCCTCGTCCAGTTCGCCGACTCGGCCGCCGCCCTTCTTCGGGTCGGCGCCGGCCAGGAACACCCCGAACAGCCCGCGGTCGGGGATGGTGCCGCCCGAGGTCACCGCCAGACGCTGCGCGCCCGGCCGGCCCGTCACGGTGTTCGCCACCCGGTCCCACACCACGCGCGGGCGCAGCTCCGCGAAGGCGTCGGAGGGGTAGCGCCCGGCCAGCATGTCGAGCACCGCGGTGTACGCCGAGTGCGGAAGCGCCGCGAAGGGCGCCGCTCGGCGCACCACCGCCAGCAGTTCGTCGACGTCCCAGGTGTCCAGCGCCGTCATCGCGACGAGTTGCTGCGCCAGCACGTCCAGGGGATTGGCCGGGACGCGCAGCGCCTCGATCGCCCCCTCCCGCATCCGCTCGGTGACGACCGCCGACTGCACCAGGTCGCCGCGGTACTTGGGGAAGACCACTCCCGTCGAGACGGCGCCCACCTGGTGTCCGGCCCGGCCCACGCGCTGCAGTCCGGACGCCACCGAGGGCGGGGACTCCACCTGCACGACCAGGTCGACCGCGCCCATGTCGATGCCCAGCTCCAGGCTGGACGTGGCGACGACGGCCGGCAGCCGGCCGGCCTTGAGATCCTCCTCCACCAGGGCGCGCTGCTCCTTGGAGACCGATCCGTGGTGGGCCCTGGCCAGCAGTGGGGGTGCCCCCTGCGCCGCCCCGGACTGCGCCATGATCTGCGCGGGCGGCGCTCCCTCAGGCAGGGGTGCGCCCATGGCCCGCTCGTACGCGATCTCGTTGAGCCGGTTGCACAACCGCTCGGCCAGACGGCGGGAGTTGGCGAAGACGATGGTCGAGCGGTGGTCCTGCACCAGGTCGGCGATGCGCTCCTCGACGTGCGGCCAGATCGACGGCCTCGGGTCGTCGCCCTCGGTGGCCGGAGAGCCGCCGAGCTCGCCCAGATCCTCGACGGGGACGACCACCGACAGGTGGAACTCCTTCTGCGACGGGGGCTGGACGACCGTCACCTTGCGCCGCGGCGACAGGAAGCGCGCCACCTCGTCCACCGGGCGGACCGTCGCCGACAGCCCGATGCGCCGCGCGGGGCGCTCCAGCAACTCGTCCAGCCGCTCCAGCGACAGCGCCAGGTGCGCGCCGCGCTTGGTGCCCGCCACGGCGTGCACCTCGTCCAGGATCACGGTCTCGACGCCGCGCAGCGACTCCCTGGCCGAGGAGGTGAGCATCAGGAACAGCGACTCGGGGGTCGTGATCAGGATGTCCGGTGGCCGGGTCGCGAGCGCGCGCCGCTCGGCGGCCGGGGTGTCGCCCGAGCGGATCCCCACCCGCACCTGCGGCTCCGGCAGCCCCAGCCGCACGGACTCGTGCCGCAGACCGGTCAGCGGGCTGCGCAGATTGCGCTCCACGTCGACGGCGAGTGCCTTCAGCGGCGACACGTACAGCACGCGGCAACGACGCTTTGCCTCGGCCGGCGGCGGCGTCGACGCCAGCCGGTCCAGGGCCGCCAGGAACGCCGCGAGCGTCTTGCCGGAGCCGGTGGGGGCGACCACGAGCACGTCCGAACCGCCGGCGATCGCCCGCCACGCTCCCGCCTGGGCGGCCGTGGGCGCGCTGAAGGCCCCCGTGAACCACGCGCGGGTGGCGGGGGCGAACGCGTCGAGGGCCCCCGCGGGATCCGGCTCCTGCGGGGTGCGCCCAGTGCTCCGTGGCGACATGTCATCCATCCTGCCTCGCCGCACTGACAAAGCGCCCTCGCCTCGGGCCCGTGCCCCTCTCACCGGCCGGGACGGGCGGGGAGGCGACGGCCTGGATTCGGCTCCCGCGACGGCCCGGATTCGGCTCCGGTACCGGGGCGCGATCCTTGGCGCCGGCCGTCGCCGTGGCCGCGGAGGTGACCGCAGGACAGCGCAACGTCACCGGGTGACGGGTTAATGTGACCCGTCACAACAGGCGCGTACGTGAGGGGTGGGACGATGGCGGCCGACACCCTGCCGCTCCTGTCCGACGCGGCCCGCGCCCTCGCCGCGCGCTGCGAGCGCAAGGTGAACGAGATCGCCCGCTCCATGACGACGGGCGCCCCCTCCACCGATCTCAGCGGTCACGCCGAGCCGCCCGCCGGCGCCGAGGACGGGGAGATCGCCGCCACCGCGCGCGACTGCCTGCGGCTCTTTCTGGGCCGGGGCGCCGAGGGCGGCCCCACCGAGCGGCCGGAGCCCGCCGGCGTCGACCGTTTCAGGGAATGCGCCGCGCGGTATGCCGAGGAAGGGGCGCCCCCGCACCTCGTGCTGCGGAGCCGTCTGCGCGGCACCGCCGTGCTCTGGCGGGCGCTGCGCGCGGTGGCCCGCCCCGGGGAGGAGGCCGCGCTCGCCGAACTCGCCGACGTCCTCATCCATGTCCAGGAGGGCATCGTCGGCGCCGTCTGCGAGACGTATCCGGACGAGCGGAGCACCCGTGCCAGCGAGCGCCGTGAGGAACGCCGCGCCCTGGTGCGGGCGCTGCTGGACGGCTTCCTGCCCCCGGAACGCTTCCCCGCCGGGCTGTTGGGCCTGACCGGCGGCGCCCTTGTGCTGGCCCTCCACTTCCCGGCCGAGGGCTCCGACGCACGCCCCCCGGCCGCCGCGTACCGCAGGCCCCGCCGCGTCCAGGCCGCGCTGGACCGCGCATTCGGCATCGAGGTCCCGGCTCTGCTCGACGAATGCGGCGGCCACGCCGTCGTGCCCGCCCGCCTGGCCCCGTCCGCTGACGACGCGCTGCTCGCCGCGCTGCGCCGCGCCTGCTCCCCGGACATACGGCTGGCCGCCGTCCGGGCGGCCGGCCCCGAAGAGATCCCGGGCGCTGCCCGCACGGCCTCGGAAGTGCTGCGGGTGGCCCGCGCGGGCGGGCTGCCGCCGGGGCTTCACCGGCTCGACGACGTACTGCTCGAGTACCACCTGTCGCGGCGTGACGAGAGCAGCGGACGCATAGCCGCCCTGCTCGACCCGATCGCGCACCGCGAGGATCTGGTCGAGACGCTGCGGACCTACCTCGGCTGCCGCCAGGAACGGCGCAGCACGGCCCGGCAGTTGGGACTGCACCCCAATACCGTCGACAACCGGCTCGCACGGATCGGCGAGCTCACCGGGCTCGACCTCGCCGCGCCGCACGGTACGACCCTGGCGCTGGCCGCGCTGCTGCTGCGCGACGCCGCCGGTTGAGCGGGTTCAGGCGAGACGCCCGTACGCCCGCAGGGTGAGCAGCGCGTCGAGGGTGGCCAGGGGCCGCCACTCCAGGGACGACGCGGGTGTCCATCCGGGCCGGCGCGCGGGCCAGCCGCCGTCCTCGTGCTGGCATGCCGCCAGGTGGTCGAGAGCGCGGTCCATCTCGGCGTCCGTGAACCATTCCCGCGCCAGGGACTGGGGAGTACGGGCGTAGTCGTACGCGCAGCGCGGCGAGCCGCCGGGGGAGCCCGTTCGTGACGCGCGCTCCGTGGGCCGGCCGGGGTCCAGCGCGACGAGCCGCTGCTCGCGCACGATCCGTCCCAGCCGCGCCGCCGCGTCATGGGCCCGCGCGTGGTCGGGCGCGTGGTCCAGGAAGGCCATCGCGGCCACGGCCTCGCCGGGGTGGGTCTTGTCGAGGGTCTCGACCGTCGCCCAGCAGAAGTCCGTCGCGCGGAACAGCCAGGCGTGCCACACCTGGTTGCGGTGCAGGGTGCCCACCACGGGCCCGGTCGCCAGCAGGTCGCCCGGAGGACTCTCGACCGGAGTCAGCCACGGGGCGGCCGGGAAACCGCGCAGGGAGGGGTGGAGGGCGGGCAGCGCGCCCTCCGGGGTCGATGCGGCCGTCACATAGCGGCAGATCTGTTCCGCGCGCCGGCCACCGCACCTGCCGATCTCGTCGAGCACGCGCAGTGCGTGGACCACGTGCCGCGGTTGGCTGGCCGTGCCGCGCAGGTCGGGGTCGAGGGCGTGGCCGTAGCCCTCGTCGGCGTTGCGGTAGGCGGACAACGCGGTCTCCACCGCGTCCGCCGGGCCGTTCCGGAAGTGGTACGCGAACCTGTGCTGCTCGAGAACCCGTGCGGTCAACCACACGAAGTGCTCGGCGCGATCTAGCGGGTTGGCTGGCATGTGCGCACAGTAGGCCTCCGTGAGCGGCCCGCACGCGCAGGTGCGCAGGGAGCACCCGGGTGTGCGACCGCGCGCCCCCGGTACGGGTCACGGGCCGCCTGCGCCGTTGACGACCCCGCCGCTCCCCCAACGCAGCACGCGGCGCCGCTGGCGGCTGCGCGCCGTGCGGGGCCCTGGTCGTACCGGCGAGGCCCCGTGCGGGGCCCGGGCGCCGTGTCGGGGCACGGCCGGCGGCGCTCGTTCGGGCCAGGCGGCGGTGGCGCCGCTTCAGGCGCCCGCGGCGGGCAGCTCCAGCCTCAGCTCGTAGCCGCCGTCGGCTGTCGGGCCCGAGGTGACGGTGCCGCCGAGCAGCGCCGCGCGCTGCCGCAGGCCGACCAGGCCGTAGTGGGCGCTGGGCAGCGGGAGCGCCGGCCGGGTGGGCGCGGTGTTGGTGACGGTGACCCGGACGGTGCCGCCCTGGTGGTTGATCCGGACCCGCGCCGAGGCCCCGGGCGCGTGCTTGCGCACGTTGGTCAGCGCCTCCTGCACGGTGCGGTAGACCGCGCGCTGCACTGTCGGCGGCAGCCCGCCCGGCAGGTCCGGCTGGAGGTCGGCCTCGATCCCGCTGCCGCTCACCAGCCGTTCCAGGTCGGCCAGCGAGGGCTGCGGGGTGAGCTCCGTGGGTCGGCCGCCGGCGGCGCGCAGCACGCTGACCATGTGCCGGAGCTCGTCCAGGGTCTGCACGCTCAGCCGCCGGATCGTCGCCGCGGCCTCCTTGACCTCGGCGTCCCGCGTGCCGACCTGGAGCGCACCGGCCCGTACGGCGATCAGGCTGACCTGGTGGGAGACCACGTCGTGCATCTCCCGGGCGAGCTGCGCGCGTTCCTTGGCGAGGACCGTCTGCGCGGTGAGCAGCCGCTCGTGGTCGCGGGCCTCCGAGATCTCGGCGAGCCGCAGCGACAGGTCTCGCCGGGCCTGGACCAGCTGGCCGAGGAAGACCGGGGCCGCGGCCGTCGCCGCCGTGTAAGTCAAGGTGATCAGCGTCGACGGCTCCAGCAGGTCGACCTTCGGCGCGGGCCACGGCACCATGTCCGCGATGGTGAAGCACAGCGCGCACACCGCCAGCAGCCACCGGCGGCGGGTGAGCGAGGCGAGGGTGTAGAGCGCGGCCAGCGTGGCGAAGGCCGCGTCCGAGACCAGCACGGCGGGCACCGTCAGGACGAAGGTGACCAGCGGCACGCGGCGGCGCAGCATCAGGGCGACGGCGCCGCCGAGGGCGCAGCCGAAGCGCACCGACTCCTCGGGGTCGACGTTGGCCCAGATGTCGAACAGCGAGACCGCGACGACGGCGAGGTCCATCGCCACGGGCGACGGACGCCGGAATCTCATGCGCCCTCACCGTCCTGCGGCCGTCTGAGCAGCCCCGCGCGCTCGGCGAGCAGCGCCGCCTGCACCCGGCTGCCCACCTGCAGTTTGGTCAGGATGGCGCTCACATGGTCCTTGACCGTGCCCGTTCCCAGGTGCATCCGCCCGGCGATGTCCGCGTTCGACAGCCCCTCGGCGACCAGGAGCAGGACGGCGCGCTCGCGCTCGGTCAATCGGGCCACGCCGCGGGCGGCCGATTCCTGCGGGCCCGCGCCCAGGTACCCGTCCACGACCGTCCGGGTGACCTTGGACGACAGTACGGCGCCGCCGCCCGCCAGGCTGCGCACCAGGAACGGCAGTTCCTCGGGGTCCGTGTCCTTCAGCAGGAAGCCGGCAGCGCCGGAACGCAGCGCCGTGGCCACGTACTCGTCCATGTCGAAGGTCGTCAGCATCGCCACCACCGGAGGACGCGGCAGCCGCCGGAGCCCGGCCAGCACGGTCAGCCCGTCCACGTCGGGCATCCGGATGTCCAGCAGGACGACGTCGGGCTGGGTCTCCTGCGCGGTGCGGATCGCCTGCCCGCCGGGCACAGTGGCCACGACCTCGATGTCGTCCGCCGCATCCAGGATGCGCTGGAAGCCCGTACGGATCAGCGCCTCGTCGTCGACCACCAGTACCCGGATCACGCGTGCTCCACTCGCCACCGGACCCCTGCCCGATTCCTACCATGCCTCGGGCCGTCCGGCGCGCGGAGCAGGGCGTCCGGCCGGGGCGGGGAGGGCGCCGCGAGCGGAAGGCGGTCGCGGGCGACCGGGACGGGACCCGGGCGGTTCGCATGCGCACGGTGACCGCTCCGGCCGTCGCGACCCCGGCGGTCGGCGCCCCGGCGCCGGGCGTTCACGACCGCAAGGAGACGACGTGGAGGTCTACCGCCGTCCCACCGTCCGCGGCCGCCAGGCCGTGGGACGCTGCCGGCCGCCTGGGCGACGTCCGTGCCCGCGCCCACCTCCGGTTCCGCAGGAGCCCCGCCCGCGGCCGGTACGGCGGCCTCCCGGGCAACGGGGCGCTGTCGGCGGTCGGCTGGCCGACACCGGTCGGGCAAGGGCCCATCCGCCCGGTCCCTCAGGAGGTGAGCAGCCGATCGCCGGACGTGGCCGGGGAGGCCGGGCGGTACCCGTCGCCGTACTGCACCGCGATCATGGCGATGTCGTCCTCGAGCGTGATGTCGCCGCCCACGTGCGCGGAAAGTCCGTCGAACACGTGCTGGATCAGCTCCTCCGGCTGGGAACCGGGCCAGGCGGCCACGGTCGCGGCCAGGTCGTAGAACTGACCCTCGCCGTTGCGGGCCTCGAGGGCGCCGTCGGTGTAGAGCAGCAGCGTCGGCCCGCTGCCGAAGGGGAAGGTGTCGACGACGTAGTCCTCGGCGTTCAGGCTGCCCAGGCCGAGTGGGGGAGAGGGCTCGGCCGGGGAGAGCAGCCGGGTGCGGGACCGGTGCGCCATGTAGGGCGGGGGGTGCCCGCAGCTGACCATGTGGATCTCGGCGCAGTCGTCGGGAACCTCCAGGACCAGTGCGGTGATGAACCGCTCCAAGGCGTTGGCGTCGGTCCGGCCGCTCTCCTCGAAATGGCCGCGCACCGTGTGCTCCAGGTCGGCCACCAGTTCCGGGAGCGAGTCGATCCTGCGGGCGGCCCCCCGGAACGCCCCGAGCAGGGCCTCCGCGTCCTCGACCGCGGTCAGCCCCTTGCCCCTGACGTCCCCGATGAGGAAGCGCACCCCAGTCGCGCTCCGGGCCACGGCGTACAGGTCCCCGCCGATCTGTGCGTAGGGATGGGAGGCGTGGTACGCCGCCCGCACGAGCAGCGGCCCGATGCGCGGAGGCAGCGGGCGCAGCAGGACGCGCTGGATGGTGTCGGACACGATCCGTACCTCCATCAGCTCCCGGACGCTGCGGTCACGGATGTTGCGGGAGGCGATGACGAACGCCGAGACGAGGAGGATCTCCAACTGGTGCACGGCGGGGATGGTCGTGCCCAGCAGGTTGTCGTGGACGTCCAGCACAAAGGCGGCGACGCACGACAGGGCGGCGCTCAGGGCCGTCGTCCAGGCCCCCGCCAGCACGGCCGTGGTGGCGGGGACCACCACCATCAGCGAGGCCAGGTGCTCGGTGGGCGGCAGGATGAAGCCGGCGGCGACGATGGAGCCGATCATGAACAGGGCCAGACCCAGCGGCCCGTGGCCCTGGGTCAACAACGTCACCCATGAGGTGCCGGTCCGCGCGCCGGGCGGGGCCGCCCGGCGCCGGGGCAGCCGCCGTAGGATGCCGCCCTTCATCGCGGCTCCGGGCCCCCGGCGGGAGCCGAAGCACGGAGGTCGCCCTCCAGCGCCGGCGGTCGCATAAACCGAATGTACGCCCTGCAACATCACCGGTCATCACGCTGCTCGACAGGGCCGTCGGGAACGTCAGCCCGTGAACGCCTCGACCAGGGTCCAGACGGCCAGGCCCGCCATGCAGACGCCTCCGGCGCGCTGGATGGTCTGCAGGGGGACCTTCTTCGCGATGAAGCGGCCCACCACCAGGGCGAGGGCGGAAACCGCCATCAGGGCGGCGGCCGATCCGATCGCGGTCGGCAGCCAGCCGTTGGTGGCGGCGAGGTTGGCGGTGGTGATCTGCGTGAGATCGCCCCACTCGCCGATGAAGACGGCCGTGAACGCGGTGGAGTACACCGGCCAGAACCCGGACACGGTCCTGCCGGCCTCGTCGTGATCGTCGTCGCCCCCGCCCCGCAGCAGTACCACGGCGCCGAAGGCGAACAAGGCGGCGGAGACCAGTTTCACCGCCATGCTCGGCAGCAGGCTGATCAGGCTGCCGGCGCCCACCGCGATGGCCACGTGCACGATGAAGGCGGTCGAGGTCCCGAACCAGACGTACAGCGGGCGCATGCGCGTGCCCATCGCCAGCGAGGCGAACATCGTCTTGTCCGGGAGTTCGGCGAGGAAGATCAGCCCGAAGGCGGTGACGAGCGCCAGGGGGTCGAAGGTCATTCCGGTGCTTTCTGCTGGGGCCGGACCGCAGACTCGACGGCACCCAGAGGGCGACGGGAAGCGCCAACGGCCCGGCACGACGGAGTGGCCCGCACACTGGTGCGGGCCAGGTCTTGCCTTGGCCGAAGGTCTCGTCCACCCCGCACCCGGTGCGGCGGCCCGGCGGCCGGGACGTCCACGGACGTCCAGTATGTCGACCAGCCGGTATTGCGGGACTACTCCCCTTCGCTGCGCCCAGTCTACCCGAGGCGCCGACGGGCCCCCGCGGGTGCGGCGGGCCTGGTAGCCGGCGCCTGCGCCTCAGTGCGACGCCCGCCCGTTCGGTCGGTGGCGCGCGATAATGGGGCACATGAAGCTGACGGTGTTCTGGGAACGGATGCGCGCGCACTTCGGCGAGGCGTACGCCGACTCCTTCGCGCGCGACCACGTGATGTCCGAGCTCGGCGGCCGGACCGTGCACCAGGCACTGGACGAGGGCTGGGAGACCAAGGACGTGTGGCGGGCGGTGTGCGCGGCCGTCGACGTTCCGGCGTCCCGCCGCTGAGCCGGGGTGGGGCTGACGCCGTGGCGGGAAGAGACGAGACGATAGCCGGGGCGAGCGAGGGGACGCGGTCGCCGGGGGAGCCCGGGGATCCGGGACGGGGGACGGGGGCGGGGGAGGGCGCCGGGGGTTCCGGTATGCCGCGCTGGCTGCCGAAGGCGATGCTGCTGGCTTTCGCGCTGCTGGCCGTCTTCCAACTGGCGAACTGGGCATTCCACCAGGTCATCGGTTTGCTGGTGAACATCCTGCTGGCCTTCTTCGGAGCCCTGGCGATCGAGCCGGCGGTGGACTGGATGGCCGCGCGCGGTATGCGCAGGGGATGGGCGACCGGGCTGGTCTTCCTGCTCGTGCTGGCCGCCGGCGGGATCTTCGTGGTGCTGCTCGGCTCCCTGCTGGTGGACCAGATCACCACGATCGGCCGCAACCTGCCGGAGTACGTCGACGACGTGGTCGTGTGGATCAACCAGACCTTCGGCACCGACTTGTCCGTGGGCAAGCTGCAGGAGAACGTGCTGCACTCCGACTGGCTGCGCACTTACGTGCAGCGGCAGGCCGGCAACGTGTGGGGACTGTCGGCGACGGTGCTCGGCGGGGTCTTCCAGGTGCTGACGATCAGCCTCTTCACCTTCTACTTCGCCGCCGACGGCCCCCGGATGCGCCGTGCGGTGTGCTCGGTGCTGCCGCCCGCCCGGCAGGCCGAGGTGCTGCGGGCCTGGGAGATCGCGGTGGCCAAGACCGGCGGCTACCTGTACTCGCGGGCGCTGATGGCGCTGATCTCGGGCACCGCCCACTACGTGCTGTTCGTGGTCGTCGGGGTGCCGTACGCGCCGGCGCTGGCGGTCTGGGTCGGCGTGGTCTCGCAGTTCGTGCCGACGGTCGGCACCTACCTGGCAGGGGCGCTGCCGATGCTGATCGCCTTCACGCAGGACCCTTGGGACGCGGTGTGGGTGCTCGGCTTCGTGGTGCTCTACCAGCAGTTCGAGAACTATGTGCTGCAGCCGCGGATCACCGCGCGCACCGTCGACATCCACCCCGCGGTGGCCTTCGGATCGGTGATCGCCGGCGCCGCGCTCCTTGGCGCGGTGGGCGCTTTGGTGGCGATCCCGGCGACGGCGACACTGCAGGGCTTCCTCGGGGCGTACGTGAAGCGGTACGCCGTGACGGATCCGCGCGCGCACGGGCCGCAGCGGCGGCCGCTGTTTCGCCGGCGATCGCACGAAGGCGGTCCGGGCGGGGCGGACGGCGGAAGCGAGGACGGCGACACCGGCGGGGCCGCCGGGACCGGCCGTGGCGGGGCGGACGGCGGGGGCGCCTGAGGCCGGGTCGCTTGACATGAAAATCGAACATCCATTCTCATGGATGTCCGGGCCCGGTTTCCCAAGGGCTTCCACGGACTCCCGTGGGGTTGTCCACAGGCCGGGGCGGCGTCGGGGCGCATTGTCAGTGGCAGGCAGTAGCGTCATGGACGTGAAGCGAACGACTCAGACACCCAGGGTGGAACCCATGGCAGGAACCGACCGCGACAAGGCGCTCGACGCCGCGCTCGCACAGATTGAACGACAGTTCGGCAAGGGTGCTGTCATGCGCCTCGGTGATCGGCCGAACGAGCCCATCGAGGTCATCTCGACGGGGTCCACCGCCCTGGACGTCGCCCTCGGTGTCGGCGGTCTCCCGCGCGGTCGTGTGGTGGAGGTGTACGGCCCGGAGTCCTCCGGAAAGACGACCCTGACCCTGCACGCGGTGGCCAACGCCCAGCGAGCCGGCGGCAAGGTCGCCTTCGTGGACGCCGAGCACGCCCTCGACCCGGAGTACGCCCGCCGCCTCGGCGTGGACGTGGACTCGCTGCTGCTGTCCCAGCCGGACAACGGTGAGCAGGCCCTCGAGATCACCGACATGCTGATCCGCTCCGGCGCGCTGGACCTCATCGTGATCGACTCCGTGGCTGCCCTCGTGCCGCGCGCCGAGATCGAGGGCGAGATGGGCGACTCGCACGTGGGTCTGCAGGCCCGTCTGATGAGCCAGGCGCTGCGCAAGATCACCGGTGCGCTGAGCCAGTCCAAGACCACCGCGATCTTCATCAACCAGCTCCGTGAGAAGGTCGGCGTGATGTTCGGCTCCCCGGAGACGACGACCGGTGGCCGGGCGCTGAAGTTCTACGCCTCCGTGCGTCTGGACATCCGCCGCATCGAGACCCTCAAGGACGGCACCGAGGCGGTGGGCAACCGCACCCGTGTGAAGATCGTCAAGAACAAGGTCGCGCCGCCCTTCAAGCAGGCCGAGTTCGACATCCTGTACGGCCAGGGCATCAGCCGCGAGGGCGGGCTGATCGACATGGGTGTGGAGCACGGCTTCATCCGCAAGTCCGGCGCCTGGTACACGTACGAGGGCGACCAGCTCGGTCAGGGCAAGGAGAACGCGCGGAACTTCCTGCGTGACAACCCCGACCTCGCCGACGAGATCGAGAGGAAGATCAAGGAGAAGCTCGGCATCGGCGTCCGGCCCGAGGCCCTGGCCGAGGAGTCCGGCACCGCCGCGGGCGCTCCCGCCGACGCAGCGGCGGCTGACCCGGCCAAGGCCGATGCAACGACCATCCCGGCGCTCAAGGCCACCAAGGCCACCAAGGCCGCGGCCGTCAAGGCCTGACGGTGGCGTCCGGGCACAAGGGTCGCGGAGCCTTCTCTCCCTCCTCGCCTGCCTTCGGGCAGGAGAGGCCCGGGGTCGAGCCGGAGCGCCCGCTGGACCCCGTGGAGCAGGCGCGGGCGCTCTGCTTGCGCCTGCTCACCGGGACCCCGCGTACTCGCAAGCAGCTTGCGGACGCCATGCGCCGCCGGGAGATTCCGGAGGAGGCGGCGGAGCATGTGCTGGAGAGGTTCGAGGACGTCGGGCTGATCGACGACCAGGCGTTCGCCAACGCCTGGGTGGAGTCCCGGCACCACGGCCGGGGCCTGGCCCGACGCGCCCTCGCCCAGGAACTGCGCACCCGGGGGGTGGACGCCGAGGCGATCGGTCACGCGGTGGGGCAGCTCGACGCGGAGCAGGAGGAGGAGACGGCGCGCGCTCTCGTCGACCGCAAGCTCCGAGCCACTCGCGGCCTGGAGAGGGAGAAGCGGATCCGCCGGCTCGCCGGGATGCTGGCCCGCAAGGGGTATGCCGAAGGGCTCGCCCTGAGAGTGGTCCGCCGCGCCCTGGAGGAGGAGGGCGAGGATGCGGAATCGCTGGCGCAGTACCTGCCCGACTGAACCTCCGTTGAGGTTCCTTGACCGTACCTGTGTGTCCACTTAGCCTCACAACGGGTGAGGGATTGGGGCCTCGCAGATACGGGAGTTGGTGCCATGGGCATCGCGCTGGGGACCGAATCCGTTTTCACGGTCGTGGCCGTGGCTGTCACCGTGTCCGTCGCCGTCCTCGCGGGCGTGCTGCTCCAACGGCTCCATGCGGAGCGTGAGCGGCTCAGGGCGGCCGCCGAGCGCGAGGCCCGGGAGATCCGGGCCACCGCGAAGGAGGAAGTCCGCGAGATCCGGGCCGACTTGGAACGGCGCGAGCAGCGGCTCGCAGACCGGGAGTCCCGTATCGACGCCGAGTCGGAGCAACTCCACCGGCGGCGCCGCGAACTGGCCGAGGAACGCGAGGAACTGGAGCACCGCCGCGCCGAGCTCAACCGGCTGGAGGACGAGCGGCGCGAGGTCCTGGAGCGCGTGGCCGCCTATACCGCCGCCGAGGCCCGCGCCGACCTTGTGCGCTCCGCCGAGCAACAGGCCAAGCGTGAGGCGGCGGTGATCGTCCGCGATATCGAGCGGGCCGCCCGTGACCGCGGAGAGGAACGCGCCCGGCGCATCGTCGCCGGGGCCATCCAGCGAGTGGCCACCGAGCAGACCGCCGAGTCGGTGGTCTCGGTGCTGCACCTGCCGGGCGACGAGATGAAGGGCCGGATCATCGGCCGCGAGGGCCGCAACATCCGTGCTTTCGAGGCCGTCACCGGGGTCAACCTCATCATCGACGACACGCCCGAGGCGGTGCTGCTCTCCTGCTTCGACCCGGTGCGCCGCGAGGTCGCCCGGCTCGCCCTCGACGCGCTCGTCACCGACGGCCGCATCCACCCGCACCGCATCGAGGAGGTCTACGAGCGCAAGCAGGCCGAGGTCCAGCAGTTGTGCGTGCGCCACGGCGAGGACGCGCTCACCGAGATCGGTATCACCGACATGCATCCCGAACTGGTCGCCCTGCTCGGGCGGCTGCGCTACCGCACCTCCTACGGCCAGAACGTGCTCGGCCACCTTCTGGAGTCCGCCCACATCGCAGGCATGATGGCCGCCGAGCTCGGTATCGACCCGTCCGTGGCCAAGCGCGGCACGCTTCTGCACGACATCGGCAAGGCACTCACCCACGAGGTCGAGGGCAGCCACGCCCTCATCGGCGCCGACCTGGCGCGGCGGCACGGGGAGTGCGAGGACGTCGTCCACGCCATCGAGGCTCATCACAACGAGGTCGAGCCCCGCACCGTCGAGGCGGTCCTCACCCAGGCCGCCGACGGCATCTCCGGGGGGCGTCCCGGCGCACGGCGCGAGTCCCTGGAGAGCTATGTGCGCCGGCTCAAGCGGCTGGAGCAGATCGCCGCCGCGCACCCGGGCGTCGTCAAGGTCTTCGCCATGCAGGCGGGCCGCGAGGTCCGGGTCATGGTGAGTCCGGAGGACGTGGACGACATCCAGGCGCAGGTCATCGCCCGCGACGTGGCCAAGCAGGTCGAGGAGGAGCTCACCTACCCGGGCCAGATCCGCATCACCGTCGTCCGGGAGTCCCGCACCACGGAGTGCGCCCGCTGAACACACCGCGGACGGGTCCTGGACGGGTGTGCGAGCGGAGCCCGGCCAGGGCACGGACGGTCAGTGCGGCACCCGGTCCTGGACCGGGGTCGGCGGGCCGCCGCGGGCAAGGTCGGCGTAGGCGTACAGCTCGGTCGGGCGGCAGCCGGTCATCACCGTCACCAGATGGCCGTCCGGGCGGATCAGCAGCACGCTGTGCGCCGTCGACCCGGGATAGGCCTCCGCGACGAGCAGTTCCGCCGTGGTGGGCAGAGCCGCCACCGCCTTGGCCAGCCGGGGCATCAGGCCCGCGGTGAGCCAGTGCCGGCTCTCCCACACGCCGGTGCCGGGCGCGACCAGGACGACCAGCAGGTCCCGTCCGAGGCGCTCGTACAGGCGCGCTCTGGAGCCGTCCAGTGCCGTGACGGGGACGTCCACGACCGCACCGCCCACTGGAGTGGCACAGGACCCCAGGAGAGGTGACGGCGCGGCCGCCGAGGAGGCCGAGGTCGCCGCGCCCGAACCGCGGGGCGCGGGCAGAGCGAGCGGTGAGCGGGCGTACACCGGCGCAGCGCCGAGCGGGCCCCGGCCGAGGTGGCCGTCGGTGAGCAGTTCGGCGTGCCGCCGGGCGGAACCGGACAGCACGGAGCGCCGCACCGTGTGCCAGACACCTCCGGCCCGCAGCAGCGGCAGCACTTGGTCGGTGGCCCGCAGCCGGGCGCCCACGGCGCCGCGCCGTTCGGCCTGGTAGCTGTCGAGCAGGGTGTCCGAGGCCCCGTGGTGCCAGGCCAGGGAGAGCTTCCAGGCGAGGTTGTCGGCGTCGCGCAGGCCCTCCTCCAGGCCCTGCGCGCCCAGCGCGCCCATGAGGTGCGCCGCGTCGCCCGCCAGGAAGACCCGTCCGGCGCGCCAGCGCCGGGCCAGCCGCTGGTGCACCGGGTACTCCGAGGAGCCCAGCAGTTCATAGGAGGGCACGCTTCCGCACCAGGCCATGAGGGTCCCGCGGATGCGTGAGACCAGTTCGTCGGAGGTGAGCGGCCCGCCGCGTGCGGGAAGCAGCCAGTCCAGGCGCCACACCCCGTCCGGCAGCGGACGGGCCGTCACCTCGGTGCCCGCGCCGGGCCCCGGCGGCTCGCGGTGCAGCAGCGCCACGCCCTTGTCGGGCAGCGCCACCCGCAGGGCGGCCACGGCGTGCCGGTCGACGGCTGTGCGGCCGGGGAAGCGCACCCCCAGCAGCTTGCGTACGGTGGACCGCGGGCCGTCGCAGCCGATGAGATGACTCCCGCGCCACCAGGTGGCGTTGGCGCCCTTGGTGCGGACGCTGACGCCCCGGTCGTCCTGCTCGACGGCGTCGACGCGTGCCCCGGGGACGATCCGTGCCAGCGCCTGCTCGGCGAGGGCTTCCCGCAGCCCGCGCTCCAGGTGCTCCTGCCCGATGTGCAGCGGGGAGGGGCCCTGCCCACCGGACGCCGGGTCGCCGAACTCCACGCGCACGACCTCCTGCCGGCGGCGCAGCGTCCGCCACGCCTCCCAGGTGGCGCCCGACGCGTGGAGTCCGCGATGGCCCAGCCGGACGAGCAGTCCGGCGGTCTCGGGACTCAGGACGGCCGTGCGTTCCGCGGAGAGCGAGGGCGCGTGGTCGTGTTCGCCCAGCACGATGCTCGGCACGTCGTGCCGAGCCAGGCAGAGCGCGAGGGCGAGCCCGACCGGGCCCGCCCCCGCGATGATCACCGGGTCCACTGCGCGGTCCCGGGAAGGTGTGCGGTCACATTGCGTATGCAACCTACTGCGCGTGCCCGCGTCAAGTGACCACACCCGTCGTGCGGTGGTGCGCCTGGCGCACCGTCACTCCGCCGCGGCCTCCACCGCCTTGATGTCCCCGGCCTTCGGCGGCGCGCCCTTGCGGCTGCGCCGGCCGCGGCGCTCGATCCAGTTGGCCAGGGAGCTGAGGGCCAGGCACATCAGGATGTAGATCGGCGCCACGATGATGATCATCGGGATGAAGGGGAAGCCCGTGCTGTTCTTGGCGATGAGGTTGCCCACGTAGAGCAGTTCCTCGTACGTGATGATGTAGCCGAGCGAGGTGTCCTTCAGGGTGACCACCAGCTGGCTGATGATCGACGGCAGCATCGCCCGGACCGCCTGGGGGATCAGCACGAAGACCATGACCTGCGTCTTGCGCAGGCCGATGGCGTAGGCGGCCTCGCGCTGCCCCTTCGGCACGGCGTTGATGCCGGCCCGGAAGATCTCGGCCTGAACGGAGCCGTTGTAGAGCGTCAGGCCGATCACCAGCGCCCACAGCGGGGCGGTGGTGAAGAGGCCCACGTACAGCGCGAAGATCATGATCAGCAGCGGCATCGCGCGGAAGAACTCCACGATGACGGTCGCCACCCACCGCACCGGGGCGTGGTCCGACAACCGGCCCGCCGCCAGCGCGGCGCCCAGCAGCAGCGAGAAGACCGCCGCGAGCGCGAAGGCCTTCAGTGTGGAGACGAGACCGTCGACGAGGCGCTGCTGGATGTCGGTGTACTGGAAGGGCTCCCACAGGTACGCGGCGAACTGCCCGGAGTCGTCCAGCCGCCGGTAGACGAACCACAGCAGGGCGAGGATCGCGAGGGCGGCGATCGCGCCGACGATCCGGTTGCGAGCCCTGCCCCGGGGGCCGGGTGCGTCGAAGAGGACGTTCGCGCTCATCGGGCCACCGCCAGCCGGTTCTCGAGCAGTCGGAAGACCGCGCTGATGAAGAGGGTGATGACCAGGTAGGCGACTGCCACCCAGATGAAGGTCGCGAAGATGTCGAAGCCGTTCTCGCTGAGCTCTTTCTGCACGCTGAACAGCTCGGTGACGCTGAAGCCACCGGCGATGGCGGAGTTCTTGGTGAGCGCGATCAGCAGGCTGCCGATCGGCGGCAGCACCGTCCGGGTGGCCTGCGGCAGGATGATCAGCCGCAGGGTCTGGGCGAAGGTCATCCCGAGGCTGCGGGCGGCCTCCGCCTGCCCGAGCGGGACGGTGTTGATGCCCGAGCGCACGGCCTCGCAGATGAACGCCGAGGTGTAGCAGCTCAGGGCGAGCACGGCGAGCCGGAAGAAGCTCCAGGTGTTCAGCCCCAGCCGGGGGAGCACCAGCACCGCGATGAAGAAGAGCAGGGTCAGCGGGGTGTTGCGCAGCAAGGTCACCCACGCCGCGCCGAAGGCGCGCAGGGGCGGCACGGGGGACACCCGGAACGCGGCCATGATCACCCCGAGCACCAGGGCGATCGCCCCGCTGAGCGCGGTCAGCTCGACCGTGCCGAGGAACCCCTCGCGGAAGAGCGCGAAGTTGTCCAGCAGTACGTTCATCGATTCTCCGAAAGGGGTGCGCCGACGGCCGCTCCGGGCCGCCGGCGCATCAGGCTCGGGCTGTGCCGGGGAGGAAGGTCGGGACCCGGGTCAGGCCGGGTCCCGACCGCTTCAGGACTGGAGCTGCGGGATCTCGGCGCTCACGCCGGACTTGCCGAGCGTGGCGTCGTACGCCTTCTTCCAGTCGCCGTTGTCCTCGTGGTTCTTCAGGGCGTTGGTGACCGCGTCCTGCATGACCTTGTCGTCCTTGAGCAGGCCCACGCCGTAGGGCTCCTCGGAGAACGGCTTGCCGAGGACCTCGAGGTTGGCCGGGTCCTGGGCGGCGTAGCCCTTGAGGATGGCGTCGTCGGTCGTCACCGCGTCCACCTGGCCGGAGAGGAGGTTCTGCACGCACAGCGAGTACGAGTCGTACTCGACCGGCTCGGCGCCGTAGCCGCCCTCCTTGATGCGCTGGATGGAGGTGGAACCGGTCGCCGAGCAGACCTTCTTGCCCTTGAGGTCGTCCGTGCTCTTGATGTCGCCGCCCTTCTTGACCAGGAGGTCCTGGCCCGCGACGAAGTAGGGGCCGGCGAAGGAGACGACCTTCTTGCGCTCGTCGTTGATCGTGTACGTGCCGACGTAGTAGTCGACCTGGCCGCCGGAGATGGCGGTCTCACGGTTGGCCGACTGGATCGTCTTGAACTCGATCTTGCTTTCGTCGAAGCCGAGGTCGGCGGCGATCATCTTGGCGATCTCGATGTCGAAGCCGGAGTACTTCTTGCTGCCCGGGTCCTGGTAGCCCAGGTTCGGCTGGTCGGCCTTGACGCCGACGACGAGCTTGCCGTTCTTCTTGATCCGGTCCCACGTCTTCGAGCCGGCCAGGTCCACACCGGTCTTGACGGTGTAGGCGGGCAGCGCGGCGGCGGGCGCGCTGCTGGAGGCGCCCTTGTCGGTGGAGCCCGAGGAGGGCGAGCCCTCCTTGCCGCACGCGGTGGCGGTGGCGGTCAGTGCCAGGACGGCCAGAGCGGCGGCGGCAGTGGTCTTGAACCTCATCGTGATCATCCTTAGAGTCGGCGAACCGTCGGTGTCGCTCTCAGTGGTGAAGGATCTTCGAAAGGAAGTCCTTGGCCCGGTCGCTCCGGGGGTTGCTGAAGAACTGGTCGGGCGTCGCCTGCTCGACGATCCGTCCGTCCGCCATGAAGACGACGCGGTTGGCGGCGGACCGGGCGAAGCCCATCTCGTGGGTGACGACAACCATCGTCATACCGTCGCGTGCGAGCTGCTGCATGACCTCCAGCACCTCGTTGATCATCTCCGGGTCGAGCGCCGAGGTCGGCTCGTCGAAGAGCATCACCTTCGGCTCCATCGCCAGCGCCCGGGCGATCGCCACGCGCTGCTGCTGGCCACCGGAGAGCTGCGCCGGGTACTTGTCCGCCTGGCTGCCCACGCCTACCCGGTCCAGCAGGGCGCGGGCGCGTTCCTCGGCGGCCTTCTTGCCGACCTTGCGCACCTTGATCTGGCCGAGGGTGACGTTCTCCAGGACCGTCTTGTGGGCGAAGAGGTTGAAGGACTGGAAGACCATGCCTACGTCGGCGCGCAGCCGGGCCAGCTCCCTGCCCTCCTGGGGCAGCGGCTTCCCGTCGATCGTGATCTTGCCCGAGTCGATCGTCTCCAGGCGGTTGATCGCCCGGCACAGCGTCGACTTGCCCGACCCCGAGGGGCCGATGACGACCACCACCTCGCCGCGGCCGATGCTGAGGTCGATGTCCTGGAGC
This sequence comes from Actinacidiphila sp. bgisy167, assembly GCF_057707665.1. Classification (NCBI taxonomy): domain Bacteria; kingdom Bacillati; phylum Actinomycetota; class Actinomycetes; order Kitasatosporales; family Streptomycetaceae; genus Actinacidiphila; species Actinacidiphila sp. bgisy167. Next base: position 42,494 of record NZ_JBYIQP010000020.1, read on the forward strand.
ACGTGGAGCGCGCCGAAGTGCTTGTTCACGTCCTTCAGTACGACCAGGTCGTCGGACGCCGGCACGGCGTCCTCGGTCACCGGGACTTCGGTCATCGGCGTGTGCTCCATCCTCGTCGGTTGACCAGACCTTGGTGATCACCCTATTGACGCTTGGTAAACCGAGTCAGCACATCTGAGGGGAACTTGAGCATTACGATCCGGTCACCGACTGGCGCAAAAGGCGCACTGTGGGTGAGCCCGGCCGGTTGCCGCAGCGTACCGGCTCAGTAACAGTCACCGCGCGGGCCCGGGCGGCGCTTGACGCGAACGTGGCCCATCGGCGTGTATTCGGGGGAGCACGACCGACGGGGCGTGCGGGGCCGAGCCGTGGGAGGTCACCGGATGAGGCTGCTGCTCGTGGAGGACGACCACCGGGTCGCCGCCGCGCTGTCCGCCGTGCTGGCCAAGCACGGGTTGCAGGTCACGCACGCCCGCAGCGGCGAGGAGGCGCTGCACGCGCTGCTGCCCGACCACGGGCCCGGCTTCGACGTGGTGCTGCTCGACCTCGGCCTGCCCGACCAGGACGGCTTCGAGGTGTGCAGTCGCATCCGGGTGCGCACCGCCGTTCCCGTGATCATGGTGACCGCCCGGGCCGACGTGCGCTCCCGCATCCACGGCCTCAACCTCGGCGCCGACGACTACGTGGTGAAGCCGTACGACACCGGGGAACTGCTCGCGCGCATCCACGCCGTCTGCCGTCGCAAGGCGCAGTCGGTGCCGGCGGAGGCCGTCGCGGAGGGCGCGCGGACGCCCGGCGTGATCGCACTCGGCCCGGTCCGGGTGGAGTTGGCCACCCGCCAGGTCACCGTCGGCGAGGATCCGGTCGCACTGACCCGCAAGGAGTTCGACCTCCTCGCGATGCTCGCGCAGCGGCCGGGTGTGGTCTTCCGCCGTGAGCAGATCATCACCGAGGTGTGGCGCACGAGTTGGGAGGGGACGGGGCGCACGCTGGAGGTGCATGTGGCGTCGCTGCGGTCCAAGCTGCGTCTGCCCGCCCTGATCGAGACCGTGCGCGGGGTCGGGTACCGCCTCGTCGTGCCCTCTTCCTAGGAGACCGCCCTTCCGTGCGTACCCGGCTGCTGCCGCTGCTCATCGTGCTGATGGCCGGTGTGCTGCTCGCGCTCGGCTTCCCGCTCGCCGCCAGCCTTGCCACCGCCGAGCAGCAGCGGGTCGTCGTCGACCGCATCGACGACACCGCGCGCTTCGCCGCGCTCGCGCAGTACGTCAGCACCGACGGCGGTGGCGAACGGGAGGCCACGCTGCGGGCGGAGATGCTGCAGTATCACGACGTGTACGGCATCAGGGCCGGCGTCTTCGACCGCGACGGCAAGCCGATCACCTCCGCCCCGTCCGGCTGGACGCTGCCGACCGGCGGCGAGGCCTTCACCGCGTACCGCGAGGCCCTCGCCGGGCGGCGCAGCCACGACGCCGGGCAGATCTGGCCCTGGCAGCACCGTTCGCTGCCCGTCGCCTCCCCGGTCGTCCGGGACGGGGACGTCGTCGCGGTGGTGCTCACCGACTCGCCGGCCGGCGCCATGCGCTCGCGCATCCTGCGCGGCTGGCTGCTGCTGGCGGCCGGGGAACTGGCCGCGATGGCCGTGGCCGTCATGGCCGCCTTCCGGCTGACCGGCTGGGTGCTGCGCCCGGTGCGGATCCTGGACCGGGTCACCCACGACATCGCCACCGGCCGCATGAAGTCCCGGGTGGCGGTCTCCGGAGGGCCGCCCGAGCTGCGGCGCCTGGCGCGTTCCTTCAACGAGATGGCCGACAACGTCGAGGAGGTCCTCGACCAGCAGCGGGCTTTCGTCGCCGACGCCTCCCACCAGTTGCGCAACCCGCTGTCCGCACTGCTGCTGCGGATCGATCTGCTGGCCCTGGAACTGCCCGACGGCCACGCGGAGGTCGCCTCGGTCCGGGAGGAGGGCAAGCGCCTCGCCTCGGTCCTGGAGGACCTGCTGGGCCTTGCCACCGCCGAGCACGCGGAGGCCAACCTCGCTCTGACCGACATCGCCGCCCTCGCCGCCGAACGCGTCGAGGCATGGCGGCCGGTCGCCGAGCGCGACGGCGTGGAACTGCGCTACGGGGGCGCGGCCGCCGTGACCGGCTGGGCAGACCCGGTGGCGCTGTCCAGCGCCCTCGACGCCGTGATCGACAACGCCGTGAAGTTCACGCCGAGCGGTGAACGGGTCACGGTCACCACCGCACCGCGGGGCGGCCCCGGCGCCGTCGACGTGACGGTCTGCGACGGCGGCCCTGGCCTGACCGAGGACGAACTCGTCCGGATCGGCGACCGCTTCTGGCGCAGCCCCCGCCACCAGAACGTCGACGGCTCGGGCCTGGGACTGTCCATCGCGCGGGTCCTGCTGGCCCAGGGCGGGGGCCGCATCGCCTATGCCCCGAACGAGCCCTACGGGCTGCGGGTCACTCTCACGGTGCCGCGCACGGCTCCCTGAGCCCGGGGCCGGCCTGGCGGGCCAGGGGGTTGGAGCCGATGGAGTTGTGGATGCTGAAGTTGACGGCGTCGGAGCGGTAGCGGTCGTCCGACCACTCCACCGGGCGGCCCTGACGGGTGGTGGTGACCCGGCGGACCCGCAGCAGCGGGCTGCCGCGTCGCACGCCCAGCAGTGCGCTGTCCCGGGTACCGGCCGCGACCGCGTCGATCAGGTGCTCCCCGTAGGCGAAGACCAGACCGGTGTCGTCGTACAGCCGCTGGGTGACCGACTCGCAGTCCGGCTCTATGCGCAGCACGGCCGGAGCGATCCAGTCGGCGTAGGTCGTGCGCTCCACCAGGACGCGTTCACCGTCCAGGCCGCGAACCCGCAACACGTACAGGACGTCGGCGCCCGCGCGCAGGTGAAGGCGGGTGGCGTCCTCGGCGGTGGCAGGCCGGGTCTCGGTGTGCACCACGGCGCCGGTTGCGGCGCGGCCCATGGCCCGCGCCCACTGGGCGAAGCTGCGCAGCTCCGCGAAGCTCTGGCTGCGCCGGCTGGCCAGCACGACCCGGCGGGCGCCCTGGCGGGAGCCGATCAGCCCCTCCGCGGTCAGCGCGGCGACCGCCTGGCGCACGGTGCCGCGGGAGACGCCGTAGCGGGCGGCCAGTGCGGTCTCCGCGGGGAGCAGGGCGCCGACCGTGTACTCCTCGTCGTCTATGGCCCGCCGGAGCTCCTCGGCGATCTGCTCATGCCGCGCCGCCACCGCGCCCCCTTCTGTTCAACCGCAATCTGCGCACAACACCGCTCAGCGTAGACGAGTCGGGCGACGGTCGCTCGCGGGGCTGCGCGGCGGCCGGACATCTCCGCCGGCTCCGTGACGGAAGAAGGGACGACCGCCCTCTGCGGGCTCGTCCCGGTTAGCCCGCCGTTCACGGACAGGCCATCGGAGCACGGCCTACTGAGAGCCAACTTGTTCGGACAAGTCGAATTGCTCGCCGACCTCCCAGGACCCGACTTCCCCCTCAGGAGACTTCCGTGCCCGCGTCCCTTCCGAAGGCGGCAGCCCTCGCCGCCGGCCTCGCCGTGACCGCGCTGGCGCTCAGCGCATGCGGCTCGGCTCCCACCACTCAGACCACCACCGGCGGAAAGAACGGCACGAGTGCGGCCACCGCGACCTCTGCCGAGGAGTTCGGCGGCATGGACGCGTTGATCGCCGCCGCCAAGAAGGAGGGCACGCTCAACGCGATCGCCCTGCCCCGCGACTGGGCGAACTACGGCGCGCTGATCGACGGCTTCACCAAGAAGTACGGCATCAAGGTCCAGGTGGAGAACCCCGACGGTTCCAGCCAGGACGAGATCAACGCCGTCACCTCCCGCAAGGGCCAGGGCCGTGCCCCCGACGTCCTCGACCTCGGCACCTCCTTCGCCATCAGCGCCGCCCAGCAGGGTCTGCTCGCCCCCTACGAGGTCGCCGCTTTCGACGGCATCCCCGCCGCCCAGAAGGACGCCCGGGCCCGCTGGTACAACGACTACGGCGGCTACGTCTCCATCGGGTGCGACGCCAAGCGCGTCAAGAACTGCCCGACCTCCTTCGCCGATCTCCTCAAGCCCGAGTACAAGGGCAAGGTCGCCCTCAACGGCAACCCCACCAAGGCCGCCTCCGCTTTCGGCGGCGTCTTCGCGGCGGCGCTCGCCAACGGCGGTTCCCTCGACGACATCCAGCCCGGCCTGGACTTCTTCGGCAAGCTCAAGAAGAACGGCAACTACAACCCCGTGGAGTCCACCCCGGCCACGATCGAAAAGGGTGAGACCCCGATCAGCATCGACTGGGACTACCTCAACGCCGGCTACGCCGAGGAGTTCGCCGGCAAGGGGGTGGACTGGAAGGTCTCCGTCCCGACCGACGGCCAGTACGCCCAGTTCTACGCCCAGGCGATCAACAAGGACGCCCCGCACCCGGCGGCCGCCCGCCTGTGGCAGGAGTACCTCTACAGCCCCGAGGGGCAGAACCTCTGGCTCGCCGGCTTCGCGCGCCCCGTCCTGATGCCCGCCATGGACAAGGCCGGCACCCTCGACAGGACCGCCGCCGCCAAGCTCCCCGCGGTCACCGGCACCCCGTCCTTCCCGACCGAGGACCAGCAGGCCAAGGCCAAGGAAGTGCTGGCCCAGGGCTGGGGCAAGGCCGTCTCCGGATGACCGGCCCGATGACCGCCACCGAGGCGCCCGTCGCCGCCACTGCCGGGGCCGCCGCCCCGGCGCGGCGGCGGCGCTCGGCCGGCCGGCTCGCGGTGCTCCCGCTGCTCGTCTTCGTGGCGATCGGCTTCGGGGCCCCAGCGGTCGCCATGCTGAACGGCGCCTTCACCGTCAAGGACCCCGCGAGCGGGGCCTCCTCGTACACCACGGCGAACCTGACGGCCTCACTGCAGGGCGCTTACCTCACCGCCCTGTGGGGCAGCGTCAAGCTGTCCGCGGTCTCCGCCGCCATCGGCGCGTTGCTCGGGCTGCTGCTCGCGCAGGCAGTGGTGACCTCGCGGTACCGCGCGCTGCGCGAGGCCGTGCTCACCGCCTCCGGTGTGCTCGCCAACTTCGGCGGTGTGCCCCTGGCCTTCGCCTTCGTGGCCACCCTGGGCAACTCCGGCGTGCTCACCCGTCATCTGGGCCTCGCGGACCACGGATGGAGCCTCTACAGCTTCTGGGGCCTGGTCATCGTCTACCTCTACTTCCTCATCCCGCTCATGGTGCTCACCGTGACCCCGGCGCTGGAGGGGCTGCGGGTCCAGTGGCGCGAGGCGGCCCAGAACAACGGCGCCACCAACGCCCAGTACTGGCGGCACGTGGCCCTGCCCGTGCTGGCCCCCGCGCTCCTCGGCGGCCTGGTGCTGCTCTTCGGCAGCGCCTTCGCCGCCTACGCCACCGCCGCGGCGATGGTCGGCAGCTCGGTGCCGCTGGTCACGCTGCAGATCGCCGACGCCATCTCCGGCAACGTCCTGGTCGGGCAGGAGAACGTCGCTCTCGCTCTCAGCCTGGACATGGTCGTCGTCGCCGGCCTGGTCATGGCGGTCCATCTGCCCCTGCAACGACGGAGCGCGCGATGGCTGGTCTGACCCGAGCACCGTTCCGGCCCGGGCGAAGCCTCGTCCTCGCGGGCGCCGGTCTCTATTTCCTGCTGCCGCTGGCGGCCTCGATGGTCTTCACGGTCGACGTCCCCGGCGAAGGCGTCACCTTCGACGCGTATGGGCAGATCCTGGGTGCCGAGGGCTTCACCTCCAGCCTGCTTCTCTCTCTGGAGCTGGCGGCCGCCACCATCGCCGTCGTCCTGCTGCTGATGGTCCCGGCCATGGTGGGCCTGCGGCTGTCCGCGCCCCGGCTGCGCCCGGTGGTCGAGATCGTCTGCTCGCTGCCTCTGGTCGTGCCGCCGATCGCGCTGGTCGCCGGGGTGAGCAGCGTTCTCCGCTGGGGGCCCGAGCACCTGGCCAGTACGCCGCTGTACCAGACCTTCGTGGCCGTACAGAACCCCTCCTTCCCGGTCGTCCTCGTCCTCACCTACGTCGTGATGGCGCTGCCCTTCGTGTACCGCGCCCTGGACGCCGGACTTCGGGCGGTGGACGTCCGCACCCTGGTCGAGGCGGCCCGCTCCTGCGGCGCCGACTGGCCGCGCGCGCTGGTCCGGGTCGTCCTGCCCAACCTGCGCGGGGCGCTGCTGAGCGCCTCCTTCCTCACCCTCGCCCTGGTGCTCGGAGAGTTCACCGTCGCCCAGGTGCTGGGCTTCCAGCCCTTCGCGGTGTGGATCGTCACGGTCAGCGGCTCGCAGGCCCAGCTCTCGGTGGCCGTCTCGGTGCTCAGCCTGCTGGTCACCTGGGCTCTGCTGCTCGTCCTGGCCGCCGTCGGCGGACGCCGTCCCATCTCGCGTACCGACTCCCGGAAGTGACGAAGACATGACCGACACCGTCCCTGCCCCGGCCGACGCGGCCCCGGCCGTGCCCGGCGGCGCCACCGTCGAGTTCCGGGCGCTGCGCCGCGCCTTCGGCCCCACCACCGCCCTCGACGGGCTGGACCTGACCGTCCGGCCCGGTGAACTCCTCGCCCTGCTCGGTCCTTCCGGTTGCGGGAAGACCACCGCGCTGCGGATGCTCGCCGGCTTCGAGCACCCCGACTCCGGTCAGGTGCTGGTCGACGGCAAGGACGTCACCAGGATTCCCGCGCACCGCCGGGACGCGGGCATGGTCTTCCAGTCCTACAGCCTCTTCCCGCACCTGAGCGCCGCCGACAACGTCGCCTTCGGGCTGCGCATGCGCAAGGTAGGCGCCGCCGAGCGGCGCGCCCGCGCCGCCGAACTGCTGGAGCTCGTCGGCCTGCCGGACCACCGGGACCGCTACCCTCACCAGCTCTCCGGCGGCCAGCAGCAGCGCGTGGCGCTCGCCCGCGCCCTGGCGCTGCGGCCGCGCGTCCTGCTCCTGGACGAGCCGCTCAGCGCGCTGGACGCCAAGGTGCGCACCGCCTTGCGCGAGGAGATCCGCCGCCTGCAGCGCGAACTCGGCATCACCACGCTCTTCGTGACGCATGACCAGGAGGAGGCGCTGTCCATGGCGGACCGCGTCGCCGTCATGAGCGCCGGGCGGCTGGAGCAGTGCGCCGCCCCCGCCGAGCTGTACGGCCGCCCCGCCACCGCCTTCGTCGCCGAGTTCGTCGGCACCAACAGCCGTCTGCCGGGCCGGCTCGTCGGCGACGGCCAGGTCGAGGTCCTCGGCCGGCGACTCCCCGCCCAGGGCGATCTGGCCGCCGGCGCCGAGGTGGACGTCCTCGTCCGGCCCGAGGCGGTGCGCGTGAACGCCGACTCCGACGGCGACGCACGTGTCGTGGCGGCCTCCTTCCTGGGCGCCGTCACCAGGGTGACCGTGCGACTGGCCGACGGCACCCCGGTCAAGGCGGACCTGGCCGGCGACGAGGCCGCCGCCCTGCCGCCGGGCGCCCTCGTCACCGTGTCCCTGCCCGACCGTCCCGTCCTGGTCACCGCGCGCGCCGTCTGACCGGCTGCACCGCCGGCCCCCTCACCCCCCATGAAAGAGAACCCCGTGACCCACCCACCGCGGCACGCGCTCCAGGCCGTCCTGTTCGACATGGACGGCACCCTCGTCGACACCGAGGAACTGTGGTGGGAGGCGGTCGCCGAGGTGGCCGCCGGGCTGGGGCACGAACTCGGCGACGCGGACGTGGCCGAGGTCCTCGGCCGCGCCGTCGAGCACACCGCCGCCCACCTGGCGGCCACGACCGGGACGGCGACCGGCGCCGGCGAGCTGGCCGCCGTCCTGCACCGCGAGTTCGCCGAGCGGGTCCGCGTACGCACGGTGCCCCGCCCCGGTGCGCTGGACCTGCTGGACGAACTCGCCCGCCAGGGCATCCCCATCGCGCTGGTCTCGGCCTCCCCCCGCGAGGTCGTGGACACCGTGCTCGGCGTACTCGGCCGGGAGCGCTTCGCGGTGTCCTTCAGCGCCGACGACACTCCCCGCACCAAGCCAGCCCCCGACCCCTACCTCGCCGCCGCCCGCGCCCTGGGCGCGGACCCCGGCGGGTGCGTGGCCGTGGAGGACACCCCGACCGGTGTCGCCTCCGCCGAGGCCGCCGGCTGCCGGGTGCTCGCCGTGCCGTCCCTGGCGCCCATCGGACCCGGTGCAGGCCGCATGGTGCTCGCCAGCCTGGAACGGGCCGACGTCCCCTTGCTGCGGGCCCTGGTCGGCCGACCGCCGTCCTTCCTCGTGCCCGCCTTCACCAGCCGCCGCGCCCGTGTCGGTGAGCCGGTGCGGGTCACCGTGGCCGGGCTGCTGCGCGACGCCCCCTCCGTCGCGTACGCCAAGGCCGCGGGCCCCGGCTGGGCGCGGGTCTCTTCCGACGGCTCCGTCACAGGGACTCCCGACGAACCCGGCGACGCGGAGGTCGCCGTGACCGCCACCGACGCCGCCGGCCGCTTCGCGACCGTCACCGTGCGCGTGCCGGTCGGCGGGGCGGACGAGCCCATGGTGCGGCGCCTGCGCGTCATGAGCTGGAACCTGTGGCTCGGCGGCAGCCGCGTCGACGACCACCGCGACAAGCAGTTGCGCGTGCTGCTGGACGCCGATGTGGACGTCGTCGGCCTCCAGGAGACCTGGACGCACTCCGCCAGGGAACTCGCCGAGGCGCTGGGCTGGGACCACCACCAGGCCGGCGACAACCTCGGCGTCATCAGCCGCTACCCGATCGTCCCCCGCCACGGAGTGCCCGCGGCCCCGTTCTACGGCGGCCTCGGGGCGACCGTCCGGCTCGACGAGGGCCGCGACGTCACGCTGTGGAGCGCCCACCTCGGCTGCACGCCGTACGGCCCCTACGGTGCCCTCCACGACCGGCAGCCGGTCGAGGAACTCGTCGCGCACGAGGCCGCGTCCGGACGCCTGGGCCAGATTCGGGGAATCCTGCGCGACATGGCCGCCGACCTCGCCGCCCGCGACACCACCCCGGTCGTCCTCGTCGGCGACTTCAACGCCCCCTCCCACCTGGACTGGACAGCCGAGGCGGCGCCCCTGCACGGCGGGTACGGAGCCGTGCCCTGGCCCGTCACCCTCGCCACCGAGGCCGCCGGACTGCGCGACTCCTACCGCGAGGCCCACCCGGACCCGGTGCGCGACCCGGGCGCCACATGGTCCCCGGTCAACCCCGTGCCCGAGCCGCAGGACCGGATCGACTACGTGCTGTACGCCGGGCAGGCCCTGCGGGTGCTGGACTCCACGACCCTGGTCACCGGAAAGCCCCTCCCCGAACCGCACGTGGCGGCCAACGACTGGCCCTCCGACCACGCCGCCGTGGTCACCACCTTCGCCGTGTCATAAGGCGCGGGCCCGGCCGGCGCGGTCGCGCGGGCCTACAGGCACTCGGACATCTCGTCCAGGCGCGGGCGCTGGTCCGCCAGCTCCTGCGACGTCAGCGGTTTGAGGTGCTTGACGTACGACGCGCGCCAGGCGCCCGAGGTGATCTCCTCCTTTATCGCGTCGCAGATGGCCCGCTTCAGTGCGGGCTCGTTCTTCTGCAGGCCGACCCCGTACTCCTCGTTCCCGAAGGGCGCGCCCAGCAGCCGCAGTCGCTCGGTGTGCTGGGCCCGGTAGCCCGCCAGGATGATGTCGTCGGTCGAGACGGCGTCGACCTCGCCCGCGAGCAACTCGTCGACGCAACGCCCGTACGAGGCCTGCAGCGCGGTCCTTATCTGCGGGTACTCCTCGCGCAACCGCTGCGCGGGTGTCGAGTCGGTGACGGTGCAGACCTTGCGGCCGAACAGGTCCTGAACGCTGTGGACGGGGGCGTCGGTGCGCACCAGGAAGTCCTGGCCGGCTTGGTAGTAGGGACCGGCGAAGTCGACCTTCTCCTTGCGCGCCTTCGTGATCGAGTAGCTCGCCACTATGAAGTCAACGTTTCCGGCACTCAGGCGGTACTCGCGCGACTGCGTGTCCACCACCGTGAACTGCACCTTGCCGAACCCCAGATGCCTGGCGATCGCCCGTGCGAGATCGATGTCGAAGCCCTCGTAGCCGTCCTCGGCGGTGCTCGAGGCCTCGCTGAGGCCCGGCTGGTCACTCTTGACCCCCACCACCAGGTAGCCGCGGTCACGTGCCGTCCGGTAGGTCGGCGAGCTGGAGAGCGGGGGCACGTCGTCGCGCATGCGGTCGACGGCGAACCAGCCCGCCACGGCCAGGAGCACCAGGGCGGCTCCGCCTGCCACGAGCGTGGACCACCGGCGCGCAGCCCTGCGCCACCACGTCCGCCTCGCCGGATGCGACGGAGTCGCGCCGTCCGTGTCCGTCACCGTGGCGTCGGGGTCGTCATCCCGGTGTACGTCCATGGGGAACCGCGGGGTCTCCTGTGCCACATGCTGCAGCAGCTGCTCGGCGCGCCGCGCCGACAGCCGCGCCCCCGGCTCCTTGACCAGCAGCCCGTCGATCAGCGGGCGCAGCGGCCCCGCGTGCGCCATCGGAGGCGGCTCCGCGGTGCGGACGGCCTCCAGCACCTCGTACGGCGTCGGCCCGCGGAAGGGGGTCCGGCCCTCGACCATCTCGTAGAGCGTGACGCCCAGCGACCACAGGTCGGCGGCGGGCGTCGGCGTCAGCCGGTCGGCCAGCTCCGGCGCCAGATACTGCGGCGTGCCGACGGTCTCGTGCGTTCGCGTCACCTGGGCGGCGCCCTCGAAGGTGGCGATCCCGAAGTCCATCAGCACCGCCCGCCCGTCCCGGCGGAACAGGATGTTGTGCGGTTTCACGTCGCGGTGCAGCACGCCGGCCGCGTGCACCGCGCGCAACCCGCGCAGCACCTCCAGACCGATCCGTGCCGCCTGCAGCGCCGGCATGCGGCCCCTCTCGCGCAACTGGTCGGCCAGGGAATGCGGGTTGACCTGCTCCATGACGATCCAGACCTGGCCGTCGGCCTCGATCACGTCGTGCACCGCGACCACGTGCTCGTGCCCGATCCGGGCGATGGCCCGCGCCTCCCGGCGCGCCCGCTCCACCCACTGCGCCTGCGTCTCCGGGTCCAGCGCGCCCCGGAACAGCAGTTCCTTGACGGCGACCTGACGACTGAGCCGGTTGTCGTACGCCTCCCACACCACACCCATGCCGCCGCGCCCCAGCTGCCGGCGCAGCTCGTAGCGGCCGTCCACGAGGGTGTGCGGCGGACCCCCAGAACTCATGCGTATGCCCCCATCGATACGTGGTCCGCTACAGGTTAGGGGGCTGCGACGGGGATGAACATCGCCCCCGGGGACGCAGAACGATCACATCTCGGGCGGAATGGTCCGTACCGGTCCAGCAGGCGGTCGGGCCGGTCCCGCCGCCGAAGGCCCCGCGGGCGAGGGCCTGCTGCGACGGGCCCTTCAGGGCTTCACGGAGCGGTAGTAGCGCTCGGCGCCCTCGTGCAGCCGCAGCGGGTCGGTGAAGACCGCCGTCCGCAGGTCCATCAGCTGGGCGGCGTGCACCTCCTGCCCGATACGGTCGCGGCTGTCGATCACGGTCCGGGTGAGGCGCTCCACCAGCCCGGTGTCCATACGGTCGGTGGTGATCAGCAGATTGGCCACGGCGATCGTCTGCACCGCCCGCCCGCCCTGGATCATGGGGTAGGCGTCCGCGGGCATGACCGCCTGCCGGTAGTACGCCGATTCGTCGCTCCCGGCGTGCAGCGGGGCCACCAGGTCGCCGAGCTGGACCAGCTTGACGTCGGTGGTCTCCGCCAGGTTCGCGACGGCCTTGGTCGGCAGTCCGCCCGACCAGAAGAACGCGTCCAGTTCCCCGTCGCGCAGCATCTGCGGCGCACGGTCGATGCCCACCGGCCGGCGCACCACATCGTCTGGCCGCCCGAGGCCCGCCGCCCCCAGCAGCCGCTGCGCTATCAGGTTCACCCCGGAGCTCGGCTGGCCGATCCCCACCCGCAGCCCGCGCAGGTCCTTCGCCGACCGCACAGGGGAGCCGGCGGGCACCACGAGCTGCATGTAGTCGTCGTACAGCCGGGCGCAGGCACGCAGCCGCTCCGCGCCCGGGCCGTCGTAGTCGGCGACGGCGTCAGCCGCGGCGATCGCGAATCCGGCCTCGCCCGTCGCCACCCGCCGGACGTTGTCCACGGACCCCTCGGACCGCACGAGGCGCACCGTCACCCCGGGAAGGTCCGTGCGCAGGTAGAGCTGGAGCCGCTTCCCGTAGGTGTCGTACACCCCGTTGCGGACGCCGGTGGCGAAGTCGACCCCGTCCTTCGGGTACGACGGCCCGTCGGACGGCAGGACCCACCACAGCAGCAGCGCGGCGGCCGCCGCCACCGCCAGTGCGACCTGCAGGGCACGGCGTCTGCCGGTAGGGGGGAGATCCATCCGGGAGATGGTGCCAGTCCCGGCGCCGCCCTGGCCAGGGGCCACCGCGGCCGACCGGCCCGCTGCCCGCCGCCCCGCCTCCCGCCCGCCGCCCTGGACCGGGGAGCCGCCCGCCGCGGAAGCCGGCGCAGGGGACGCCCGGCGCCCCGGCGGCAGGCGGCCTGTGCCGACGGCGGCACCTGGAGTCGTCCACCCGGGCCCGGCGCCCGCTTTCCCGTGCCGAACGGGACCACCGGGTGCGGTCCGCTCCGGGGCCGGGCCAGGGTAAGGGCGCGGACGAAGCGCCCGTACCCTGGATGGGTGCAGCGTGAAGAGCAGGGTGTGAAGAGCTACGAGATCCGCACCTACGGGTGCCAGATGAACGTCCACGACTCCGAGCGGCTGGCAGGCCTCCTGGAGGCGGCCGGCTACGTCCGCGCGCCCAAGGGCGCGGACGGCACGGTCTCCGCAGATGTTGTCGTCTTCAACACCTGCGCGGTCCGGGAGAACGCCGACAACCGCCTGTACGGCAACCTCGGCCGCCTGGCGCCGCAGAAGGCCGCCCGCCCAGGCATGCAGATCGCCGTCGGCGGCTGCCTCGCGCAGAAAGACCGGGACACGATCGTCAAGAAGGCGCCCTGGGTCGACGTCGTCTTCGGCACCCACAACATCGGAAGCCTCCCGGTGCTGCTGGAGCGCGCCCGGATCGCCGAAGAGGCGCAGGTCGAGATCGCCGAGTCGCTGGAGACCTTCCCGTCCACGCTGCCGACCCGGCGCGAGTCGGCCTACGCGGCCTGGGTGTCGATCTCGGTCGGCTGCAACAACACCTGTACCTTCTGCATCGTCCCCGCGCTGCGCGGGAAGGAGAAGGACCGCCGCCCCGGCGACATCCTCGCCGAGGTCGAGGCGCTGGTCGCCGAGGGCGTCATCGAGGTCACCCTGCTCGGCCAGAACGTCAACGCCTACGGCTCGGACATCGGCGACCGCGAGGCCTTCAGCAAGCTGCTGCGCGCCTGCGGGCGGATCGAGGGCCTGGAGCGGGTCCGCTTCACCTCGCCGCACCCGCGCGACTTCACCGACGACGTGATCGCGGCCATGGCCGAGACCCCGAACGTGATGCACCAGCTCCACATGCCGCTGCAGTCCGGCTCCGACGCGGTGCTGCGCGCGATGCGCCGCTCCTACCGGCAGGACCGCTACCTCGGCATCATCGAGAAGGTGCGCGCCGCCATGCCGGACGCGGCCATCTCCACCGACATCATCGTGGGCTTCCCCGGCGAGACCGAGGAGGACTTCGAACAGACGCTGCACGTGGTGCGCGAGGCGCGCTTCGCGCAGGCCTACACCTTCCAGTACTCCAAGCGCCCGGGCACGCCCGCCGCGGAGATGGAGGGGCAGGTGCCCAAGGAGGTCGTCCAGGAGCGCTACGAGCGGCTGGTCGCGCTGCAGGAGGAGATCTCCTGGGCCGAGAACAAGAAGCAGGTCGGCCGCACCCTGGAGGTGCTGGTCGCCGAGGGCGAGGGCCGCAAGGACGACGCCACGCGGCGCCTGTCCGGCCGTGCCCCCGACAACCGTCTCGTGCACTTCGCGCCGCCCGCCGAGCCGGTCCGCCCCGGCGACGTGGTGATGGCGGAGATCAGCTACGCCGCGCCGCACCACCTGCTCGCCGAGAGCCCGGCGTTCGGCGTCCGCCGCACAGCGGCGGGCGACGCATGGGAGCGGCGGAACTCGGCCGCGGCCGCCAAGCCCGCGGGTGTCATGCTGGGCCTGCCGACGATCGGCGCGCCGGTGACGGCGCCTGCCGGGGCAGCACCCGGCTGCGGCTGCGACTGACGCGGGACCGCGAGGAACGCGAGGACGACGACGGGGCCGCGGGGGCCGAGAGGACCGCGCGGCCGACGGAGGGGGCATGGATGGCTCGTTGGGGGCTCTTCGCCGAGGAGACGGTGGGCAGCGGCGATGCCCGGCGCTGGGAGTTCGAGCTCCTCGGCCACGCCGACGGAACGCGTGAGGACGCGCTGCACAGGCTGGAGGAGGCGGCGCTCGCCTACCGTCCCAGCAAGCCGTTGCGCGTGCGGCGCAGCCGACTGTACCGCTCGGGGGAGGGGTTCGTGCAGGTCAACGAGGGTATGACCACGACCTACCTGTGCCGCTTCACGGTCGCCGAGCTGATCCGGGACAGCAAGGACCCGAAGTCCGCCGCAGCGGCGGACCTCCAGGGCCGTGTGCCCGGGGGCTTCTCCGAGGGCGCACGGTAGGGTTCCGATCATGCTGGTCGCCGCCGCCGTCTGCCCCTGTCCGCCACTGCTCGTGCCCGGGGTCGCGTCGCACGCCGCGCCGGAACTGGACCCCCTGCGCGCCGCCTGCGCGGACGCGCTGGCCGTTCTGGCCGCCGCGCGCCCCGACCTGCTGGTCGTCGTGGGCGCCGCGGCCTCCGCCCACGTCTGGGAGGGCGGTGGTACGGGCTCGCTGCGCCCGTATGGCGTGAACCTGACGGTTCGGCTCGGCGACGGAAGCGACCCCGAGCCCCTGGCCCCGTCGTTGACGCTCGCGGCCTGGCTCCTCGAGCAGGCCGGCTCCACAGCGCCCCTGCACGCCTGCGGCGTGCCCGCCACCGCGCCGGCGGCCCGGATGCTGGAGCTGGGGCGGGGCCTGGCGGAGCTGGCCGACCGGGTGGCGCTGCTGGTCATGGGCGACGGCAGCACCTGCCGAACGCTCAAGGCGCCCGGATACCTGGACGAACGCGCCGAACCCTTCGACGCGTCCGTGGCCCGGGCCCTGGGAGCCGCCGACACCGAGGCGCTGGCCGCCCTGGACGCGCCGCTGGCCGCCGAACTCGGGGCGGCCGGGCGCGCCCCCTGGCAGGTGCTCGCTGGCGCCGCCGAGGGCGCCCGACTCGACGCCGCCCTGCTGTACGACGAGGCGCCGTACGGCGTCGGCTATTTCGTGGCGGCCTGGTCCTAGCCCTGCCGGCCCCGGCGCCCGCAGCCATCCCGTGGGCGTCGCCTTGGAGCCGCGCTCCTTCAGGGCGTCGCCTTGGAGCCGCCCTCCTTCAGGTGCTCCATAGCGCCCTTCGTCTTGTCCACGCCCTTGTGGATCGTGCCGCTGTACTTGTGCTTGGTCTTCTCGTCGACCGTGCGCGCCACCTTGTCGAGTCGGGAGCCGATCGTCTCGCCGTGCTGCTCCATGAAGTCGCCGGCCTTGGCTCCGGCCACGGCCCGGGCGTGCTCGGCCTTGGCCTTCAGCGTGTCCTTGAGGCTCATGCGTCACCGTCTCCCCGTGATGCCGTTGTGCGGTGTGATGCCTTAGTCGGGAATATCCCCTTCCCCGTAACGATCTTACTCGTCCACGGGTGAAACCGCGCCGCCGGAATTTGCGAAACTGTGCACGTGAGAAACGACGTCCCCCACGTGATCGCCGTCGTCGGCCCGACCGCGGCCGGCAAGTCCGACCTCGGGGTCGCCCTTGCCCAGGCCCTCGACGGCGAGGTGATCAACGCGGATTCCATGCAGCTCTACCGCGGCATGGACATCGGCACCGCCAAGCTCACCGCGGACGAGCGACAGGGTGTGCCGCACCACCTGCTCGACATCTGGGACGTCACCCAGGCCGCCAGTGTCGCCGAGTACCAGCGTCTCGCCCGCGCCGAGATCGACCGGCTGCTGGCCGCCGGGCGCACCCCTGTGCTCGTCGGCGGCTCCGGGCTCTACGTCCGTGCCGCCATAGACGCGCTGGAGTTCCCCGGCACCGATCCGCAGGTGCGCGCCCGGCTGGAGGCCGAGCTCGACGCGCTCGGCTCGGGCCCGCTGCACGCCCGCCTGGCCGCCGTGGACCCGGAGGCGGCCCGCGCGATCCTGCCCAGCAACGGCCGACGGATCGTCCGTGCGCTGGAGGTCGTGGAGATCACCGGCCGTCCCTTCACCGCGAACCTGCCCGGCCACGACTCCGTGTACGACACCGTCCAGATCGGCGTCGACGTCCCGCGCCCGGCGCTCGACGAACGGATCGCGCTGCGGGTCGACCGGATGTGGGACACCGGGCTGGTCGGCGAGGTGACCACCCTCGAGGCGGCCGGCCTGCGCGAGGGGCGCACGGCCTCCCGGGCGCTGGGCTACCAGCAGGTGCTGGCCGCGCTGGCCGGGGAGTGCACGCAGGAGCAGGCGCGCGCCGAGACCGTCCGCGCCACCAAGCGCTTCGCGCGCCGCCAGGACTCGTGGTTCCGCCGGGACGGCCGGGTGCACTGGCTCGCGGGCCGCGGGCAGGAGCTGGTCGGGCAGGCGCTCGCCCTGCTCGGTACCGCCCGGTCGGGCGGTCACAGCCTGATCACGTGATGGCATCGGGACGCCCCAGCGACACTTGACGGCACCTCGGCCATGCCATCATCGAGCATCGAAGCCAGCTACGGTGTCGGACGTCTTGGGAGGGCGCGTGGCGATGGAAGCCGGCCCTCGCAGCGGTCCGCAGCCGGAACGCGCCGAGCGCTCCTCCGGCGGTGAGCTCGACGGGCGCGAGCGCCTCGTCGTCGACGGTCCCCTGGAGGACCCGCTGGAGGAGCAGTCCCTCGCGGAGGGCGAGTCCTTCCAGGAACTGCGTCCCGAGCGGCGCCTGCGCGTGTGGCAGATCGCCCCGATCGTCGCCCTCGGCGTGCTGGGCTCGCTCATGTTCGCCTTCCCGCTGGCCTTCGAGGCCGGTGATGGCGGCCCCGTCGTCGCGATGCTCGGGCTCCTGCTGGGCTGCTGCTCCGCGGGCTGGGGGATCATGGCGGCCCGCCGGGTCGGCTACACCTGGCCGGGGCTGCCGGCCCGCGGTTCCGGCCGCCGCCCGGACTGGCGCTTCGTGGCGCTGTACGCGGCGGTCACGGTGGTGCTGGCGCTGCTCGCCTTCTGGCGGGTCGCCCGTCTGCGCTGACCCGTAGACTCAGGCCATGACCAGCGCAGCACGGCAGGGCCTGCCTTTCCTCAAGGGGCACGGCACGGAGAACGACTTCGTGATCATCCCCGACTTCGACGGGGCGCTCGACCTGACCTCCGATGCCGTCGTGCGACTGTGCGACCGCCGCGCCGGGATCGGCGGCGACGGGGTGCTGCGGGTCGTGCGCTCGGCCAGGCACCCGGAGGCCGCCGCCATGGCCGCAGAGGCCGAGTGGTTCATGGACTACCGCAACAGCGACGGCAGCGTCGCGGAGATGTGCGGCAACGGCGTGCGCGTCTTCGCCCGCTACCTCCAGCGCTCCGGTCTCACCGAGGCCGGAGACGTCGCCGTGGCGACCCGCGCCGGCGTGCGCCGGGTCCACATCGACAAGGACGGCGACATCACCGTCGACATGGGCCGTGCCGCGCTCCCTGCCGGCGAGGTCGAGGTCGAGGTCGCGGTCGGCGAGCGCCGCTGGCCCGCCCGCAACGTGAGCATGGGCAACCCGCACGCCGTCGCCTTCGTCGACGACCTCGCCGACGCCGGCAAGCTGCTGGACCCTCCGGCGTGGGCGCCGGCCGCGGCCTATCCGGACGGTGTGAACGTGGAGTTCGTCGTCGACCGGGGTGAGCGCCATGTCGCGATGCGCGTCCACGAACGAGGCTCCGGCGAGACCCGTTCCTGCGGCACCGGCGCCTGCGCCGTGATGGTCGCCGCGGCCCGGCGCGACGGCCGCGACCCGGCGGTGACCGGCCGCCCCGAGACGTACCGGGTCGACCTGCCGGGCGGCACCCTGGTGATCACCGAACGTCCCGACGGCACCGTCGAGATGACCGGACCCGCGGTGATCGTCGCCGAAGGCGTCATCGATCCCGCCTGGCTCGGCGACGGGGGCTGAGGTCGCCCTCCGAGGCCGGGATTCGCTCGAACGGGTGATGCCGATCACGCTGGGCGAGAGCGCGGCGGCGGCACGTGATGGGCTCGGTAGCATCAAGCACCGGCACGGAAGCCATCCCGCCGGTGGGTGACGCTGCCGGAGGTGCCGCATGAGACCGGACAACGCAGTGGAGACCGCGCCGGGCGCCGCAGGACGCAGGCGCATCCCCCGGGCCGCGGACCTGCGCCGGCTGGGGCGCGCGGCGCTGCTGGGCCCCGGAGGGCGCGCCGGCCGGCTGCCGGAGTCCATCGAGCACATCGCCAAGGTGCACCGCGGCCGCCATCCCGGCGCGGATCTCGCCATCCTGCGCAAGGCGTACGTGCTCGCCGAGTCGTCGCACCGCGGCCAGATGCGCAAGAGCGGCGAGCCGTACATCACGCACCCGCTCGCCGTGACCCTGATCCTCGCCGAACTCGGCGCGGAGACCACCACCTTGACGGCCTCACTGCTCCACGACACGGTCGAAGACACGGAGGTGACGCTCGATCAGGTCAGGGAGGAGTTCGGCGAGGAGGTGTGCTTCCTCGTCGACGGCGTCACCAAGCTGGAGAAGGTGGACTACGGCGCGGCCGCCGAGCCGGAGACCTTCCGCAAGATGCTCGTCGCCACCGGCAACGACGTCCGCGTCATGTCCATCAAGCTCGCCGACCGGCTGCACAACATGCGCACCCTCGGCGTCATGCGCCCCGAGAAGCAGGCCCGGATCGCCAAGGTCACCCGGGACGTGCTGATCCCGCTCGCCGAACGCCTCGGCGTCCAGGCGCTGAAGACCGAACTCGAGGACCTGGTCTTCGCGATCCTCCACCCCGAGGACTACCTGCGCACCACCGAACTGATCCTGGAGCACGCCGCCCTGCCCGACCCGCTGCGCGCCGTCGCCGAGGAGGTCCGCACGGTGCTCCGCGAGGCCGGCATCAGCGCCGAGGTGGAGGTGCGGCCCCGGCACGTGGTCTCCGTGCACCGGGTCCGGCTCAAGCGCGGCGGCGCGGTGCCGGGCGGCAGCGACTTCGGCAGGGTACTCATCCAGGTCGCCGAGGACGCCGACTGCTACGCCGTCCTCGGCGAACTGCACACCTGCTTCCCCCCGGTGATCGCGGAGTTCAAGGACTTCATCGCGGCGCCCAAGTTCAACCTCTACCAGTCGCTGCACACCGCCATCCGCGACGGCGAGGGACGCGTCGCCGAAGTCCTGATCCGCACCCGGCAGATGCACCACGTTGCCGAGGCCGGCGTCATCGCGCTCGGCAACCCCTACGCCGCCGCCGAGACCGCGGACTGCGAGGACGGCGAGCGCGTCGACCCCACCCGCCCCGGCTGGCTCGCCCGGCTGCTGGAGTGGCAGCGCGAGGCTCCCGACCCGGACTTCTTCTGGAGCACCCTGCGCGACGAACTCGCCCAGGACCGCGAGGTCACCGTCTTCTCGGCCGACGGCGGCACCGTGGGCCTGCCCGACGGCGCCACGTGCACCGACGCCGCGTACGCACTGCACGGCGAGGGAGCCCACTCCTGCGTCGGCGTGCGCGTCAACGGGCGGCTCGCCCCGCTCGGCACGGTCCTGCGGGACGGCGACACCGTGCAACTGCTGATGACCGAGGTCACCGACGGGGACGGGGACGACTACGGGCCCTCGCCCGAGTGGCTGGAGCATGCCCGCACCCCCGCCGCCCGGATCGCCATCGCCCGCTGGCTGGAGGCCCATCCGCCGGCCGCCACCGAGGAGGAGCCGGCCGCGCCCGCCGTCCGCGCCGGCGCCACGGGCGCCCGCAGGGCCGCCGAGCCGCACGCGGACACCGATCCGCCCGGTGCCGCCGTGCGCATGGCCCGCTGCTGCACCCCCGTGCCGCCGGACGGCATCACCGGCTTCCCCATCCGCGGCGGCACCGTCGCGGTGCACCGCAGCGGATGTCCCGTCGCCGCGCGCATGGCCGCCTCCGGCCGGGCCAGGGTCGCCGTCCACTGGCGCTCCGACGCGCCCGTCAGCGGTCACCGGGCCACTCTCTACGCCGAGGCGCTCGGGCGCCCCCGGCTGCTCGCCGACCTCACCGAGGTGATCGCCACCCAGGGCGTCGCCATCGTGTACGCCGCCGTGGAGCCGCCGCAGGAGCACCGCGTACGCCATACGTACACCGTCGAACTGCCCGACCCGGGAGCGCTTCCCGCGCTCATGCGCGCCATGCGCGCCGTCCCGGGGGTGTACGACGTGTACCGCGCCCAGGAGACGGTGGCAGCCGCGCAGCCGTAACGGAGTACCCGATCGGGTGGGGTACTGACGCGCCGCCGACAGGAGCGCACGCGGCGCTGATAGCCGTATCCCATGATCGGATCCTTTGCGCGCCGTGCCACCGTCACCGCGGCGGCCGTGGTGGCGCTTGTCGCGGCCGCACAGCCCGGCGACACGACGTCCGCGGGGCTCGGCGACCGGCTCTACCCCGAACTCGGCAACCCGGGGTACGACGTCCTCGACTACGACATCTCGTTCACCTACCGCGGCAACGACCGGCCCCTGGACGCCATGACCCGGGTCGACGCCCTCGCCACGGACACCCTGAGCCGTTTCCACCTCGACTTCCGCGGCGACGTCCGCTCCGTCGAGGTCAACGGCCGCCCGGCGGAGTTCCACGGCTGGCGCGAGGAACTGGTCGTCACCCCCGCCGTCCCCGTCCCCCGCGGCGAGCGCCTGCTCGTCACGGTCGTCCACACCAGCGACCCCGTGGTGAAGGGCGACACCGGCTGGATCCGCACCAAGGACGGCCTGGCCATGGCCAACCAGGCCGCCGCCGCCCACACCGTCTTCCCCTGCAACGACCACCCCTCGGACAAGGCCCGCTTCACCTTCCACGTCACCGCGCCCAGCGACCTCACCGTCGTCGCCAACGGCCTGCCCGAGACGGCCGTCCGCAAGGGTCCCGTGACGACCTGGAACTACCGCACCGTCCACCCGATGGCCACCGAACTCGCCCAAATCTCCATCGGCCGCTCCGCCGTCCTGCGGCGCACCGGCCCCCGCGGCCTCCCGCTGCGCGACGTCCTGCGCTCCGCCGACCCCGACCGGGCCAGGCTCGAGAAGCGCCTGGCGATGACCGCAGAGCAGATCGCGTGGATGGAGGAGCAGGTAGGCCCGTACCCGTTCGAGACCTACGGCGTCCTGAGCGCCGACACCGTCACGGGCTTCGAGCTGGAGACCCAGACCCTCTCGCTCTTCGAGCGGCGGGTGCTGCTGGCGCGGGAGGCCGACGCCGCGCCGGTGATGGTGCACGAGCTGGCCCACCAGTGGTTCGGGGACAGCGTCTCGCCCGCGACCTGGTCAGACCTGTGGCTCAACGAGGGGCACGCCACGTGGTACCAGTGGCGCTACGCGGCCGAGCACTACCGCGAGGTCACGCTCGAGCAGCTCGCCGAGGCCGCCTACGGCGCGGACGCCCGCTTGCGCCGCGACGGCGGACCGGTCGCCGCCCCCAAGCCGCCCGGCAGCGACGGCAAGCTCGGCATCTTCCGCGGCAACGTCTACTACGGCGGGGCGCTCGTGCTGTACGCGCTGCGCCAGGAGATGGGCGCCGACGCCTTCCAGCGCCTGGAGCGGGCCTGGGTCGCCCGGCACCGCGACGGGGTCGCCTCCACGGGGGACTTCATCGCCCTCGCCTCCGAGATCGCCGACCGTGACCTGGGCGGATTCCTGCGGGCCTGGCTCTACGGGCCCACCACGCCGCCGATGCCCGGCCGCCCCGGCTGGAAGCGCTCGGTGCCCGCCAAACCGGTGCCAGGTCACACACACCGGCGCGAGGCGGGGAAAGTCGCGTGACCCGGCGGTGACGGTCGTGCGACCATCTACCCACGGCGACGACACACCCGGCAGGGGAATCCTCCGGGCCCGCGCGACGTTGTCACCGTACGAGGGGTCGAGCGCCCCCCGTTCCCGTCGATCATCCGAGCAAAGGATCCAATGACCTCCTTCGCCTCCTCCTCTTCTTCTGCTTCTTCTGCCCGCAGCCGCCAGCGCCTCCCCGAGAGCCTTCGGGCCGACGCCCTGATGGAAGAGGACGTCGCCTGGAGTCACGAGATCGACGGAGAGCGTGACGGCGACCAGTTCGACCGCGCCGACCGTGCGTCGCTGCGACGGGTCGCCGGCCTCTCCACCGAACTCGAGGACATCACCGAGGTCGAGTACCGCCAGCTCCGCCTGGAGCGGGTCGTGCTCGTCGGCGTCTGGACGGACGGCACGGTGCAGGACGCCGAGAACTCCCTCGCGGAGCTCGCCGCCCTCGCCGAGACGGCCGGCGCCCTCGTCCTGGACGGTGTCATCCAGCGCCGCGACAAGCCGGACCCGGCCACCTACATCGGTTCCGGCAAGGCCCAGGAACTGCGCGACATCGTCGTGGAGAGCGGGGCCGACACCGTCGTCTGCGACGGTGAGCTCAGCCCCGGCCAGCTCATCCACCTCGAGGACGTCGTCAAGGTCAAGGTCGTCGACCGCACCGCGCTGATCCTCGACATCTTCGCCCAGCACGCCAAGAGCCGTGAGGGCAAGGCACAGGTCTCGCTGGCCCAGATGCAGTACATGCTGCCGCGGCTGCGAGGCTGGGGCCAGTCGCTCTCCCGGCAGATGGGCGGCGGCGGCTCGGGCTCCTCGGGCGGCGGCATGGCCACCCGTGGTCCCGGTGAGACCAAGATCGAGACCGACCGGCGCCGCATCCGCGAGAAGATGGCCAAGATGCGCCGGGAGATCGCGGAGATGAAGACCAGCCGCGACCTCAAGCGCCAGGAGCGCAAGCGCCACAAGGTGCCCTCGGTCGCCATCGCCGGGTACACCAACGCGGGCAAGTCCTCGCTCCTCAACCGGCTCACCGGAGCGGGCGTCCTGGTGGAGAACGCGCTGTTCGCCACCCTCGACCCGACCGTGCGCCGGGCGGAGACCCCGAGCGGCCGGCTCTACACCCTGGCGGACACCGTCGGTTTTGTGCGGCACCTGCCGCACCACCTTGTCGAGGCGTTCCGCTCGACGATGGAGGAGGTCGCCGAGGCCGACCTCATCCTGCACGTGGTGGACGGCTCGCACCCCAACCCGGACGAGCAGCTGGCCGCCGTGCGCGAGGTGTTCCGCGACGTCGGCGCGCTGGACGTGCCGGAGATCGTGGTGATCAACAAGGCTGACGCCGCCGACCCGGTGCTGCTTCAGTCGCTGCTGCGCCGCGAGAAGCGTTCGATCGCCGTCTCCGCCCGCACCGGACGGGGCATCGCCGAGCTGCTCGGCATGATCGACGACGAGCTGCCGAGGCCCGCCGTCGAGATCGAGGCCCTGGTTCCGTACACGCGCGGCGCGCTCGTCGCCCGCGCCCACGCGGACGGCGAGGTCCTCTCCGAGGAGCACACCGGCGAGGGCACCCTGCTCAAGGCGCGGGTGCACGACGAGCTCGCCGCGGAGCTCGAGCCGTTCGTGCTGGCCGCGCGCCGCTGACCCGAAGCCAGGAGGTCCGCCCCACGGGGCGGACCTCCTGGCGTACACGGGGACGGTCCCTCAGCCGCGGACGGCGTCGAAGACCTTCTCGGCCTCGGAACCGAGGCGCGGGCCCGCCAGCCAGCGCGGACCGCTCTGCGGGCCGATGGACGTGTTGCTGAGCAGGGCCGGCCGTCCGCCGGGACCGCGGGCGAACCAGCCGCCGCCGGAGGAGCCCGCCGTCATGGTGCAGCCGAGCCAGTGCATGGTCGGCGCGTCCACGTCGAGGGCGAGGCGGACCGGGTCGCCGGAGCAGTGGTACTGCTGGTAGCCGAAACCGTTGAAGGGAGCCGCGGCCGGGTAGCCGAGGACGTCCATGGCGTCGATGCCGGCCGAGTCGGGCGCGTCGAACCAGACCGGAACCGAGGCGCCGACCGTCTCCTCCAGTGATCGGCCCGTATCCGGGTTGGTCACCTTCAGCACCGCGAAGTCGTAGGGGTAGGCGGAACCGGTGGCCGAGGACTCGCCGCCCCCGTCGATCCACTGCTGGGAGGTCCCCGCCTTCGTCGCCCACCAGGTGCCGTAGGGGGCGAGCCGCTCCTCGCCCGCGGTGCGCAGCGCGGCGCCGGCGAGGCCCGCGTCGTTGAAGGACGGGACGAAGACGATGTTGCGGTACCAGCCGCCCCGGGCACCAGCGTGCACGCAGTGGCCGGCCGTCCACACCAGATTGCTGCGCCCCGGGTTCGCCGGGTCGCTCACCACGGTAGCCGAGCAGACCGCCTGGCCGTCGGGCATGTCGAAGAGCAGCTTGCCCGTGGCCGGGGAGGCCTGGTGGTACGGGGTCGGCAGGCGCTGTGCCCGGATCGCCGCCGGCTCGGGATCCGTGGTGCCCTCGTGCGCCTGCGCCAGGTCGGGCCGTTGCTCGTCGTCCGGGGTCCTGCCGGCGTCGCGGAGCCGGTCGGCGTCCCAGAGGTCCTTGATGATGGGGTTGACGAAGTCGGCCGCGTCGCGCAGCCACGTGTCCTTGTCCCAGTTCTTCCAGCCGCCGTCCTTCAGCGCGTCGGCCCACTTCTCCAGGTCGTCGAGGCTGGTGGGCAGGGCTGTCGGCAGGCCGAGGCCGCCGTCGCCGGCGGTCGCGGTGGGTGCAGGGCTCGGCTTGGCGTCGGCGTTGTCGTCGGACGGGCCGCAGGCCGTCGCGGTCACGGCGAGCAGCGCCGCGGCGACGGTGGCCGCGGCCAACCGGCTCAGAGGCCGCGCGGACAGGCGGGCCGGCGTCGCGGGTCGATGGCGCTCGCCGGGCGGAGTCGTCGTCGGTGGCCGCGGCTGCGCTGCGTCTTCCTTCTCCGCCTTGCCGGACTCGGCCCTCGACCCGCTCCTCGCTCCACCCCGCCTGTCCGCGCGGCCTCTTGTGGATGCCATGGGTTGCGGCCCCCCTGTTGTCGACACGTCGTCTGCCCGCTCGAGGTCAACGCCCCACTATGCCCTCGAAGGGGAGGACGGCGGCTGCCGCGGGGGCGGTTCCTCGCCACGATCTCGGCCACGGGCAGTTGCCGGTGCGCGGGTACGTCGTTGGTAGCTCCGGGGACGCAAGCGCCGAGACCGAGGAGTGAGCACGTGGCCGCCATGCCGAGCGCGAGGAGCCGACCGGCGGTGCACCGGGGCGAGTCCGACGACAGCGAGGGCATCCTGCGGCGCCAGTCGCTGCGCGAGTCCGCCGCCCGCACCTACGCCCGCTCGCTGCCCGTCGTCCCCGTGCGCGCCCGCGGCATGACCATCGAGGGCGCCGACGGCGGCCGTTACCTCGACTGCCTGTCCGGCGCCGGCACCCTCGCCCTCGGCCACAACCACCCCGTCGTCCTCGAGGCCATCCGCGCGGTCCTCGACTCCGGCGCCCCGCTGCACGTGCTGGACCTCGCCACCCCCGTCAAGGACGCCTTCACCACCGCCCTGTTCGAGACCCTGCCGCGTCAACTCGCCGAGCACGGCCGCATCCAGTTCTGCGGCCCGGCCGGCACCGACGCCGTGGAGGCCGCCCTCAAACTCGTCCGGACCGCCACCGGCCGCCGCGGACTGCTGGCCTTCTCCGGCGGCTACCACGGCATGACCGCCGGCGCCCTCGCCGCCACGGGCGACACCGCGGTCCGCGGCGCGGCCGGCGCCGCCGACGCGCACATCACCCGGCTCCCGTACCCCTACGACTACCGCTGCCCGTTCGGAGTCGGAGGGGAGTACGGCGCCGAGCTCTCCGCCCGCCTGACGGAAAGCCTGCTCGACGACCCCAAGGGCGGCATCCAGCCTCCGGCTGGGATGCTCGTCGAAGCCGTCCAGGGCGAGGGCGGTGTCATCCCCGCGCCCGACCCGTGGATGCGGCGGATGCGCGACCTGACCGCGGCGCGCGGCATCCCGCTGATCGCCGACGAGGTGCAGACCGGTGTGGGGCGGACAGGGGCCTTCTGGGCCGTCGAGCACAGTGGTGTCGTCCCGGACGTGATGGTGCTGTCCAAGGCGATCGGCGGCAGCCTCCCGCTCGCGGTCGTCGTCTACCGCGAGGAACTCGACGCCTGGCAACCCGGCGCCCACGCCGGCACCTTCCGCGGGAACCAGCTCGCCATGGCCGCCGGCACCGCCACCCTCGCCTATGTGCGCCGCAACGGCCTCGCCGAGCATGCCGCGCTGCTCGGGGCCCGTATGCTCACCCGGCTGCGGGCGCTGGCCGCGGAGCACCCCTGCGTCGGCGACGTCCGCGGCCGCGGCCTTATGCTTGGCGTGGAACTCGTCGACCCTGAGGCGGCCCCCGGCCTCGGGGGCGTGCCGCCGACCGCCCCGCGCCTGGCGGCGGCCGTCCGGCGGGCCGCCCTCGACCGCGGGCTCATCGTCGAACTCGGTGGCCGGGACAGCAGCGTGATCCGGCTGCTGCCGCCGCTGACCATCACCGAAGAACAGTCAGAAGCCGTCCTCGAACGCCTCGCCGACGCCCTTGCCGCGGCGGTGGCGATCAGGGCGTGACCTTGCGCCCGCCGGGTCCCCGCCGCCCCGGGGCGGAGACCATCGGGAGCCGACCCCCTCAGGGAGCGAAGCGATGACCGTACGTCCTGGCGAAGAAGCCACCGTGGCCGTTCCCCAGCAACGCGCCACAGCAGCCGGACTGCCGGACGGCGGTGATCTGCCGGGCCGGGCCGATCCGCTGGGCCGGGCCGATCCGGTGGGCCGCGCCGTACCGTCGCGGCCGCCCGCCCCGGAGCCGGACGCCGACCCAGTTCATCAGGCCGACCCGCTCGAGCAGGCCGACCCGTGGGCCGCCGCCGACGCAGCGGGCACGGAGGCCCTGCTGCGCTGCTGGGTCCGCGAGACGGGGCGGCCGGCCGAGCCGGACGGCCGCACCCTGCGGGTGCCGCTGCCGAAGAGCGGCACCGAACTGCTCGTCCCGGTCCGCCACTGGTCGGCCGTCGGGCACCACCGCTTCGGCGCCCCCCGGCCCACCGCCGGAGGCGCCCCTCTGGACGCTGTCACCCTTGCCGCGCTGCTCGCCCGGGAGACCGCCGCGACCGGTCCTGACGCGTCCGGCCTCGTCGCACGCGTCGCCGACTCCGTCCGCCAGACCGCCGGATTCCTCACCGCCCGCCGCGCTCGCCCCGCCGCCCCCGAGGGCACCCACCCCTTTCTCGACGCCGAGCAGGACCTCGTCCTGGGCCACCCCCTGCACCCCGCGCCCAAGAGCCGGGAAGGGCTCACCGAGGCCGAGGCCGCGGTGTACGCCCCGGAGTCACGCGGAGCCTTCGCCCTGCACTGGCTGGCCGTGCACCGCTGTCTTCTGGCCACCGAATCCGCCTGGACCGAACGCGGCCGCCCCGTCCCCGCCGCGCGCCTGCTGGCGGCCCTCGCCGGCCCGGAGCTCACCACCCGGCTCCCCGCGGACACCGTGCCCCTGCCGCTGCACCCATGGCAGGCCCGCGAGGTCGCCCACCGCCCCGGGGTGCGCGCACTGCTGGAGGCCGGACTCCTCCACGACCTCGGCGCCGCCGGCGAGCCCTGGCATCCGACGTCCTCGCTGCGCACCGTGTACCGGCCCGGCGCCCGGGCGATGCTGAAGCTGTCGCTGGGCCTGCGGATCACCAACTCACGCCGGGAGAACCTCCGCAAGGAACTCCACCGGGGCGTCGAGGTGCACCGCTTGCTCCGGGCCGGGCTCGCCGTGCGCTGGCACGCCGCCCACCCCGGCTTCGACATCGTCCGCGACCCCGCCTGGCTGGCCGTCGACACCGCTTCCGGCGTCCCCGTACCCGGTCTCGACGTCGTCGTGCGGCACAACCCCTTCGGCCCCGGCGACCGTGTCCGCTGCCTCGCCGGCCTCACGGCCCCGCGACCCGTGCCGGACGGCGGCGCCCTGCGGTCCCACCTCGCCGAACTGCTGTCCCGGCTCGCGGCCCGTACCGGACGGCCGATGACGGCGGTCGCCACCGAGTGGTTCCTGCGCTACCTGGACGCAGTGGTCCGGCCCGTGCTGTGGCTCGACGGCGAGGCGGGCATCGCCCTGGAGGCCCACCAGCAGAACACCCTGGTCGTCCTCGACGCCGACGGCTGGCCGGCGGGCGGCCGCTACCGCGACAACCAGGGCTACTACTTCCGCGAGTCCGCGCGCGCCGGCCTCACCGCCCTGCTGCCCGGCGCCGGCGAGAAGAGCGACACCTTTGTGGCCGACGCCGTCGCGGACGAGCGTTTCGCCTACTACCTCGGGGTCAACAACGTTCTCGGCCTCGTCGGGGCTTTCGGCTCCCAGCACCTCGCCGACGAACGCGTGCTCCTCGCGGCCCTCCGCCACTTCCTGGCACGGGCCGCCCGGAACGGCCGCTCCGGACTGCCCGCTCGGCTTCTGGGAGAACCCCTGCTGCGCTGCAAGGCGAACCTCCTCACGCGGCTGCACGGGATGGACGAGCTGGCCGGCCCCGTCGCCACCCAGTCCGTCTACGTCGCCGTCCCCAACCCGCTGACCGTCTGACCAGAGGAGGCCGCGACCGCCGTGCCGACCGCAGACCCCACACCCGCGCCTGTGGCACCGCCCGGCAGCGCCGACGACACCCTCGATCTGGAACTCCCGCCCGAGGTCCGCGCGCTGTTCGACGAGGATGTCACCGCCGACGACCGGGCCGGCGGTCCGGCCGCGCTCGACGACCTCCTCGACGGCGTCGCCGACTGGGGCCCGGTCGGCACGCCCGCGGGCACCTTCCAGCTCGTCCCCGTACGCCCCGAACGCGACCTGCGCGTCATCGCCCAGTGGATGAACGACCCCGCCGTCGCGGAGTTCTGGGACCTCGCGGGCCGGCCCGAGGTCGCCGAGGGCCATCTGCGCGCCCAGCTCGACGGCGACGGACGCAGCGTGCCCTGCGTCGGGGTCCTCGACGGGGCGCCCATGAGCTACTGGGAGGTCTACCGCGCCGACCTCGACCCGGTGGCCCGCTACTACCCGGCCCGCCCCCACGACACCGGGCTCCACCTGCTCATCGGCCCCGTCGCCGACCGGGCCCGCGGCCTCGGCGGCACCCTGCTGCGGGCTGTCGCCGACCACGTCCTGCGGCAGCGCCCCCGGTGCACCCGGGTGATCGCCGAGCCGGACCTGCGCAACACCCCGTCCGTCGCCGCCTTCCTCACCGCCGGCTTCCGCTTCTCGGCGGAGGTCGAGCTGCCCGGCAAGCGGGCCGCGTTGCTGGTCCGCGACCGCGCGCTGCGTCACGTCCTGTGATGCGGCCCGCCTGCGGGGGGATCGGACCGGGGCCGGCGGCGACCGCGTTGTCGGTGTCGCCCCGTAAGGTGGAGCTCCTATGACACAGCCCGCGAAGCCCGCTCTCACCGACCTCCTCCACGCCGCCGTCAGCGCGGTCGGCGGGGTGGAGCGGCCCGGCCAGGTCGCCATGGCCGAAGCCGTCGCCGATGCCGTGGACAACGGCTCCCACCTGCTCGTCCAGGCCGGCACCGGAACCGGCAAGTCGCTCGGCTATCTGGTGCCCGCGCTGGCTCATGGCGAACGCGTGGTGGTCGCCACCGCGACCCTCGCCCTGCAGCGCCAGCTCGTCCAGCGCGACCTGCCGCGCACCGTCGCCGCGCTGCATCCGCTGCTGCGCCGCGAGCCGCAGTTCGCGATGCTCAAGGGGCGTTCCAACTACCTGTGTCTGCACCGGCTCCACGAGGGCGTGCCGCAGGACGAGGGCGACGGCCTCTTCGACCAGTTCGAGGCCGCCGCGCCGACCAGCAAGCTCGGCCAGGACCTGCTCCGGCTGCGCGACTGGTCGGACGAGACGGAGAGCGGCGACCGCGACGACCTGACCCCCGGCGTCTCCGACCGCGCCTGGCAGCAGGTCTCGGTGACCTCCCGCGAGTGCCTGGGCGCCTCGCGCTGCGCGTACGGCGCCGAGTGCTTCGCGGAGGCGGCGCGCGAGCGGGCCAAGCTGGCCGACGTCGTCGTCACCAACCACGCGCTGCTCGCCATCGACGCCCTCGAGGGCGCGCCCGTCCTGCCCAGCCACGAGGTGCTCATCGTCGACGAGGCCCATGAACTGGTCTCGCGCGTCACGGGGGTCGCCACCGGCGAGCTCACCCCCGGCCGGGTCAACCGGGCGGTGAAGCTCGCGGCCAAGCTGGTCGACGAGAAGGCCGCGGACGCGCTGATGAGTGCCTCGGACGGCTTCGAACGGCTCATGGAACTCGCCCTCCCCGGGCGTCTCGAGGAGCTCCCCGAGGATCTGCGCTACGCCCTGATGGCACTGCGCGACGCCTGCCGCCAGGTGATCACCTCCCTCGGCGAGACCCGTGACCGCTCCGTGCAGGACGAGGACGCCGTGCGGAAGATGGCCCTCGCCGCCACGGAGAACGTCCACGAGGTCGCCGAGCGCATCGTGGCGGGCTCCGAGTACGACGTCGTCTGGTACGAGCGCCACGACCGCTTCGGCGCCTCACTGCGGGTCGCCCCGCTCAGCGTCTCGGGGTTGCTGCGGGAGAAGCTGTTCACCGAGCGCTCCGTCGTCCTGACCTCCGCCACACTCCGGCTCGGCGGCGATTTCAACGGGGTCGCCGCCTCGCTCGGACTGGCCCCGGAGGGCACGGTGGCCGCCGAGGGGGAGGAGGAGCCTCCGGTCTGGAAGGGCGTCGACGTCGGATCTCCCTTCGACTACCCCAAGCAGGGCATCCTCTACGTCGCCCGCCATTTGTCGCAGCCCGGCCGGGACAGCGGCCGTGAGGACATGCTGGACGAGCTCGCCGAGCTGATCGAGGCCGCGGGGGGCCGCACACTCGGGCTGTTCTCGTCCATGCGCGCTGCCCAGGCCGCCGCCGAGGCACTGCGCGGCCGCATCGACCACCCGATCCTGCTCCAGGGTGAGGAGACGCTGGGCGAGCTGATCCGCCGCTTCGCCTCGGACGCCCGCACCTGTCTCTTCGGCACCCTCTCGCTCTGGCAGGGCGTGGACGTGCCCGGGCCGAACTGCCAACTGGTGGTCATGGACCGGATCCCGTTCCCCCGCCCCGACGACCCGCTGATGAGTGCACGGCAGAAGGCGGTGGAGGAGCGCGGCGGCAACGGCTTCATGGCGGTCGCCGCCACGCACGCGGCCCTGCTCATGGCCCAGGGCGCCGGCCGGCTGGTGCGCGCCTCCGGGGACCGCGGGGTCGTCGCCGTGCTCGACCCCCGACTGGTCACGGCACGCTACGGCAGCTTCATCAAGGCCTCGATGCCGGATTTCTGGCAGACGACCGACCGCAACCAGGTCCGTCGATCGCTGGCCGCCATCGACGCCGCCGCATCGGCCGCCTCGGCGGCCGAGTGACGCCGCTGGCTGGGGGAGCTAGGGCAGCCCGCACGCGGGAGCCCGGGCCCACAGCGGCGTCCCGGTGGGCGCAGCGTGGTCCGGGCAGTGGGGCCGCGGTGGGCAGAGCCACCGGTACACAGCGGGGCCCCGGAACCGGCGCAGAGGTCCCGGGGCCCGGTCACGGGCGGGTCGTGGGTCAGACCCGGCGCAGCACCGCCACCACCTTGCCGAGGATGGTTGCCTCGTCCCCGGGGATGGGCTGGTACGCCGCATTGTGGGGCAGCAGCCATACGTGCCCGTCCTCGCGCTTGAAGCGCTTGACCGTGGCCTCTCCCTCGATCATCGCCGCGACGATGTCGCCGTTCTCCGCGACCGGCTGACGGCGCACGGTCACCCAGTCACCGTCACAGATGGCGGCCTCGATCATCGAGTCGCCGACGACCTTCAAGACGAACAGCTCGCCGTCACCCACCAGCTGGCGGGGCAGCGGGAACACGTCCTCCACGGACTCCTCGGCGAGGATCGGGCCACCGGCCGCGATCCGGCCCACCAGGGGCACATACGACGCGGACGGCTTGCCCGCGGTGTCCGTGGGCTGCGCCTGCGTGGAGTCGGAGGCCCGTACCTCGTACGCGCGGGGCCGGTGCGGGTCACGCCGGAGGAAGCCCTTGCGCTCCAGGGCCATGAGTTGGTGGGCGACCGACGATGTGCTCGACAGCCCGACGGCCTGACCGATCTCACGCATGGAGGGCGGGTACCCGCGCCGTTGGACGGAATCGCGGATGACCTCGATGACGCGCCTTTGGCGGTCGGTGAGTCCGGAGCTGTCCGCCCGGATTCCTGGAGGTCGTCCTGGCAGCGCTCGCGCGGGCTTTGTCGTTTCCTCGTTCATCGCTTCCGTCGGGCGTACCCGGTCCTGGGGGCGGTCATGGGCGGTCAATGTGGCGCTGTCGGCGGTGGTGGTCACGGCGGCCCCTCTCGAGATGTTCTCCCTAGTAGGACAACGGTAGTTGCTTTCGAAAGGTTGCGCCAAACGCACGTTCGAGTGAATTTGCGCGAATCCATCGCCGTCAGGAAGCTGGAGATGGTATTGATCGAATGGAATTTCGAATGACTTTGTTCGTTCGGCGCCCGAACCGCCCGGCGACGGCACTCCGTATTCCGGTGAGCGCCCCGTTCCTCGCCCGCGGTCATGGGGCCGCCCGTCGTGACGATCCGTACACCCAGTGTGTCACCCGCGCCCCGGCTCTCCCGCCAGGCGCCGCGTCGCGTAGGCTCCCCTCCGGTCGGCGGCCCTCGACACGCGGTTCGCGCGATGGGCGCATGGGGTCGTCGCGGCACCAGATCTAGTGGTTGGATGGTGTGCAGCCCCCACAAGTAGTGGTCCCGGGTCAATCGGCCCTCTCGGATCGCCTATGCTTGTGGCTGCTTCGCGGGGCCGTCACCGGCCCCTCGGGCCGATACGTCGTGCGCTCACCGTGGGTGAGGAAGGGAGAGGGAAACGATGCACTGCCCCTTCTGCCGACACCCCGACAGCCGCGTCGTCGACAGTCGGACGACCGACGACGGCACGTCGATCCGCCGCCGTCGGCAGTGCCCCGACTGCGGCCGCCGGTTCACCACCGTGGAGACGGCCTCGCTGATGGTGATCAAGCGCAGCGGGGTCACCGAGCCCTTCAGCCGCAACAAGGTCATCGCCGGGGTCCGCAAGGCCTGCCAGGGCCGGCCCGTCACCGAGGACGCCCTCGCCCAGCTC
Organism: Actinacidiphila sp. bgisy167; assembly: GCF_057707665.1. Lineage (NCBI taxonomy): Bacteria > Bacillati > Actinomycetota > Actinomycetes > Kitasatosporales > Streptomycetaceae > Actinacidiphila > Actinacidiphila sp. bgisy167. Next base: position 75,645 of record NZ_JBYIQP010000020.1, read on the forward strand.
GGGCAGCGCGTCGAGGAGGCGGTGCGCGCCACGGGCAGCGCCGAACTGTCGACCCACGACGTCGGACTGGCCATACTCGGCCCGCTGAAGGACCTGGACCTGGTCGCGTACCTGCGGTTCGCCTCGGTCTACCGGGCCTTCGACTCGCTCGAGGACTTCGAGGCGGCGATCGCCGAGTTGCGCGACCAGAGGCCTCCGGGCGACACCGGCGGGCGGGAGCGGGGCGGCGGCGTCCCCTCCACCGCCGCCGTTGCGGCGCGGTAGCGGCGGCGCACCGGCACCAGACTTGCCGGGCACCCGTGGGTGTACCGGCCGTGAGAGACACCGACGCGGGAAGACCGCGGCGTTTCAGGGCGTTTTACCTGTAATGCCTGTAATGGGAGGCGGCACATGACAGAGACGGCGAGCGGTCCGGCACGAGGTTCCCGAGCCAAGGCCGGCAAGGCGGCCTCGGCGGCCCCGGCTGCCAATGGACTGCGCATGGAGCGCATCCACACCACCCCGGGGACGCACCCCTACGACGAGGTGGTCTGGGAACGCCGTGACGTCGTCATGACCAACTGGCGCGACGGCTCGATCAACTTCGAGCAGCGCGGCGTGGAGTTCCCCGACTTCTGGTCGGTGAACGCGGTCAACATCGTCACCAGCAAGTACTTCCGCGGCGCCGTGGGTTCCCCTCAGCGCGAGAGCAGCCTCCGCCAGCTGATCGACCGCGTGGTCAGGACGTACCGCAAGGCCGGGGAGGACTACGGCTACTTCGCGTCGCCCGCCGACGCGGAGATCTTCGAGCACGAGCTCACCTGGGCCCTGCTCCACCAGGTCTTCAGCTTCAACTCGCCGGTCTGGTTCAACGTCGGCACGACCCAGCCGCAGCAGGTCTCGGCGTGCTTCATCCTCTCGGTCGACGACTCCATGGAGTCCATTCTCGACTGGTACAAGGAAGAGGGGATGATCTTCAAGGGCGGTTCGGGCGCCGGCCTGAACCTCTCCCGCATCCGCTCCTCCAAGGAGCTGCTCTCCTCCGGCGGCAACGCCTCCGGCCCCGTCTCCTTCATGCGCGGCGCCGACGCCTCCGCCGGCACCATCAAGTCCGGCGGCGCCACCCGCCGCGCGGCCAAGATGGTCGTCCTGGACGTCGACCACCCGGACGTCGAGGCCTTCATCGAGACCAAGGTGAAGGAGGAGGAGAAGATCCGCGCCCTGCGCGACGCGGGCTTCGACATGGACCTGGGCGGCGACGACATCACGTCCGTCCAGTACCAGAACGCCAACAACTCCGTCCGCGTGAACGAAGAGTTCATGAAGGCGTACGAGAACGGCGGCACGTTCGGCCTGCGCGCCCGGATGACCGGCGAGGTCATCGAGGAGATCGACGCCAGGGCGCTCTTCCGCAAGCTGGCCGAGGCCGCGTGGGCCTGCGCCGACCCCGGCATCCAGTACGACGACGTCATCAACCACTGGCACACCACGCCGGAGACCGGCCGTATCACCGCGTCCAACCCCTGCAGCGAGTACATGCACCTGGACAACTCGTCCTGCAACCTCGCCTCGCTCAACCTGATGAAGTTCCTCGACGACGACGGCAAGGGCAACCAGCGCTTCGACGCCGTGCGTTTCGCCAAGGTCGTCGAACTCGTCATCACCGCGATGGACATCTCCATCTCCTTCGCCGACTTCCCCACCCAGAAGATCGGCGAGACCACCCGCGCCTTCCGCCAGCTGGGCATCGGCTACGCCAACCTCGGCGCGCTGCTCATGGCGACCGGCCACGCCTACGACTCCGAGGGCGGCCGCGCTATCGCCGGCGCCATCACCTCCCTGATGACGGGCACCTCCTACAAGCGTTCCGCCGAGCTCGCCGCGGTCGTCGGCCCGTACGACGGCTACGCCCGCAACGCCACCGCCCACCAGCGCGTCATGAAGCAGCACTCCGACGCCAACGCCGTCGCCACACGGATGGACGACCTCGACACGCCGGTCTGGGCCGCGGCCACCGAAGCCTGGCAGGACGTGCTGCGTCTCGGTGAGAAGAACGGTTTCCGCAACGCGCAGGCGTCCCTGCTGGCCCCGACCGGCACCATCGGCCTGATGATGGACTGCGACACCACCGGCATCGAGCCGGACCTCGCCCTGGTCAAGTTCAAGAAGCTGGTCGGCGGCGGCTCCATGCAGATCGTGAACAACACCGTCCCGCAGGCCCTGGTCCGCCTCGGCTACCAGCCGGAGCAGATCGAGGCGATCGTCGCGCACATCTCCGAGCACGGCAGCGTCATCGAGGCGCCCGGCCTCAAGCCCGAGCACTACGAGGTCTTCGACTGCGCCATGGGCGAGCGCTCCATCGCGCCGATGGGCCACGTCCGGATGATGGCCGCGACCCAGCCCTTCCTGTCCGGGGCCATCTCCAAGACGGTCAACATGCCGGAGTCGGCGACCGTCGAGGAGATCGAGGAGATCTACTACGAGGGCTGGAAGCTCGGGCTGAAGGCGCTCGCGATCTACCGCGACAACTGCAAGGTCGGCCAGCCGCTCTCCGCCAAGAAGAAGGCGGATGCGAAGAAGACCGAGGAGGCGGAGCCCACCGCCCCCGCCGCGGTCGAGAAGGTCGTCGAGTACCGCCCGGTCCGCCGCAGGCTCCCCAAGGGCCGCCCGGGGATCACCACGTCGTTCACGGTGGGCGGCGCCGAGGGCTACATGACCGCCAACTCCTACCCCGACGACGGTCTCGGCGAGGTGTTCCTGAAGATGTCCAAGCAGGGCTCGACCCTCGCGGGCATGATGGACGCCTTCTCCATCGCCGTCTCCGTGGGCCTGCAGTACGGCGTGCCGCTGGAGACCTACGTCTCGAAGTTCACCAACATGCGCTTCGAGCCGGCCGGCCTCACGGACGACCCGGACGTGCGGATGGCGCAGTCGATCGTCGACTACATTTTCCGCCGCCTGGCGCTGGACTTCCTGCCCTTCGAGACCCGTTCCGCCCTCGGCATCCACTCCGCCGAGGAGCGTCAGCGCCACCTCGACACGGGTTCCTACGAGCCCGCCGCTGAGGAGGTCGACGTCGAGGGTCTGGCGCAGTCCGCCCCGCGCCGGACCGAGGCGCCCAAGCCGGCCGCCACCGCCGCACCTGAGCCCGAGGCCGCCGCCGCGACGCCGGCTCCGAAGACCGCGCACAATTCGACGGAGCTGCTGGAGATCCAGCTCGGTCTGAACGCCGACGCTCCGCTCTGCTTCTCCTGCGGCACCAAGATGCGCCGCGCGGGCAGCTGCTACCTCTGTGAGGGCTGCGGCTCCACCAGCGGCTGCAGCTGACGCCGAGGCCGATCCGGCCGTCGTCCGTGCCCTCCGGAGCCCCGTGCTCCGGAGGGCACGCGCCGTCGTGCGCCGGATGAGGGGCACCGGGCGGAACGAGGTGCTGACGCGAGCCGCCCGACGTGCGGCAGGCGCAGTGGCGCCCTGCCGCTTGCACGTTCAGGGGAGTTGCCCCTTCGATGCGACGGAAGGTCCTGCGGCGGGCCATAGGATGGCGCGGTGCTGGTGAAGTGGATTCGATGCGGAATCGTCGATCGCTCCGGATTCGAGCGCGGGCAGCGTCGATGGGCCAACGGGCTCATGGGGGAGCCGGGGTTCCGGGGGCAGGGCGGCGGCTGGAGCCGCAGTCAGCCGGGCGTCGCGCACCTCTTCGCCTTCTGGGAGGACCGCGACTACTACGAGGCCTTCATGGCCGGCGCGCATGACCGCCTCGCGGCGGTCCAGGCCGGCACCTATGAAAGCCTCGGCGTCAAGCTCTTCGAGCACCGCCTGGACGTGAAGGTCGGCTTCCGGCCGCGCTTCGCCGACGGGGATCTGCTGCGCCTGGCCCACTGCAAGGTGCGTCCGGAGCGCGTCGAGCACTTTGTGCTGATGCAGGAGAAGGTGTGGAACCCGGCCATGGCCGGTTCCCCGGGCATGCTGCGCGGGGTCTTCGCGCAAGGGGCCGCGTCCGACTTTCTCGTGCTGTCGATGTGGGATTCGGCTGCGGAGCACGCCAAGTACCGGGATGGCTCCCTTCTGCGACTGTCCGAGCGGGCCGATCTGGAAGCCGACGTCCTCACCGTCGCCGGTGACGTCGTCGACCTGGAGCAGGCCTGGTCGATATGACGGCACGGCGCAGGGGCTCCCTCCCGCCCGCGCGCCTCAGCCCGTCCCGCCCTGAACGGGACGGGTGATCACCGAGAAGTACGCGCCGTGCAGGTCGTCGAGAACGGCGATCCGCCCGACGCGCTCGAGGTCGAACGGCGGCACGGAGACGCTGCCCCCGAGCTCGGTGGCCCGCGCGGCGGCCGCGTCGGTGTCGTCGACGGAGAAGTAGTGCATCCAGTGCTGGGGTATCTCCGTCGGCCAGGCGTCGTCCATCAGCAGGATGCCGCCGAACTTCCGCTGTGCGCCCTCCACTTCGAGCTCCGTGTAGGAACTGTCCCCGGCGAAGGGCTGAGTCTCGCCCGTCCAGCCGAAGACGTCGCGGTAGAAGACGCGGGAGCCGTCCACGTCCCGGGTATTGAGCTCGACCCAGCACAGCGTGCCCGGTTCGTCGAGCAGGCCCGCGCCACGGAACCCGCCCGGCTGCCATGCGCCGAACTCCGCTCCGTGCGGGTCCGTGAACTGTGCGAAGCTGCCCTGGTCGAAGACGGCCATCGGTGGAACGCACACCGAGCCGCCCGCCGCCTCGACCGCCTTGGCCGTGTCGGTCACGTCGCTCGTGGCCATGTAGGCGATCCACCGCGGCCGGTCGCCCTCGGCCATCACCGGACCGACGGCCGCCACGGGCTCGCCCCGCAGGGTGAAGAAGGTGTAGCCGCCGGCCTCCGCGGGACCCGCCTGCGAGTCCCAGCCGAACAGGCCCCCGTAGAAAGCGCGGGAGGCTTCGATGTCAGGACTGCTCAGATCGGTCCAGCAGGGTGTGCCTGGAACGAACGACGTGGTCTTCATGACTGCCTCCCGTAGTGGCGCGCGAAGGCGTCCCCCTCTTCATGCTGAGTGTGGGGCACGCCACTGACAATCGGGGGAGAGGACGCCCGGCCTGTGGACGCGGGACCGCGGCGATCGCCGCGGACGCGGTGGGAGTGGGTGGATGGACGGTGGAGTGGGAGGACGGGCGGTTGGGCGGCGTGGGCAATCGGATGCGGCGAGCGCCCGCCGCGACCTCGCCCGCCCGCACGAATTACAGTGAGGCCATGGCCCGACCGCGTCGCATAGTGCTCATCAGGCACGGAGAGTCCCAGGGCAACGCCGATGACACGATCTACGAGCGGGTGCCCGACCACGCGTTGACCCTCACCCCCCGGGGCGAGGAGCAGGCCCGCGCGGCCGGCCGGGAACTGCGCGAGCTGCTCGGCGGGGAAAGGGTGCAGGCCTTCGTGTCGCCATATCGCCGGACGCATCAGACCTTCCACCTCCTCGGCCTGGACCCTAGCCGTACCCGCGCCAAGGAGGAGCCCCGGCTGCGCGAGCAGGACTGGGGGAACTACCAGGACGCCGACGACGTGCAGCGGCAGCGCAAGGCCAGGGACGCCTACGGTCACTTCTTCTACCGCTTCGCCCAGGGAGAGTCCGGGGCGGATGTCTACGACCGTGTCGGGTCCTTCCTGGAGACGCTCTACCGCGCCTTCGACAAGCCAGAGTTCCCGCCGAACGTCCTGTTGGTCACGCACGGTCTCACCATGCGGCTGTTCTGCATGCGGTGGTTCCACTGGACCGTCGACGAGTTCGAGTGCCTGTCGAATCCCGACAACGGAGAGACCCGGATGCTGCTGGCCGAGCCCGACGGCCGGTACCGGCTGGACCGGCCCTTCGCCCGCTGGCGGTCCACCGAGTCGGACCTGGCGCGATATCACGGGTGAGATTGCGCACAGGATGATTGACCCGGGTGGCACCGGATGCCAGAGTTCTCCCGCCATGACCGCTGACCTCCATGACCTCCCACGCCGCCGCGCGCTGTCCAGCCTGCGCGGTCTCGCCCTGGGCGACGCCTTGGGCTCCCAGTTCTTCGTACCGGCGCACTATCCGGCTCTGCAGAGCCGTACGCTGCCCCCGGGAGCCTGGCAGTGGACGGACGACACCGAGATGGCCTGCTCGGTCGTCGCGGTCCTGGGGTCACACGGCGCGATCGATCAGGACGCCCTGGCCGCATCCTTCGCGGCGCACCACGACTTCGACCGCGGCTACGGCCCCGGGGTGAACCGGATGCTGCGGTTGATCCGGCAGGAAGGCGCCGACTGGCGAACCCTCGCGGCCGAGATGTTCAACGGGCAGGGCTCCTGGGGCAATGGCGCCGCCATGCGCGTGGCGCCGTTGGGCGCCTGGTACGCGGGCGAGCCGGAGAAGGCAGCCGAGCAGGCCGAACTGTCCGCCTACGCCACCCACCAGCACCGCGAGGCCGTCGTCGGAGCGATGGCCGTCGCGGCAGCGGCCGCGCTCGCCGCGGACCCGGCGGGCCCCGGCGCCCCCCAGGACCTCATCACCCGCGTCGTGGCGCTGCTGCCGCGCAGCGCGGTCCACGCCGGGCTGAGGCGCGCTGTCGACATGCTCGACTACGACGACGTCGCCACGGTCGCGGCCGTACTCGGCAACGGCCGGCGCACCAGCGCCCACGACACCGTCCCCTTCGCCCTGTGGTCCGCTGCCCGGGGGCTCGGGGACTACGAGGGCGCGTTCTGGACCACGGCCCGGGCGGGCGGTGACGTGGACACCACCTGCGCCATCGTCGGCGGGATCGTCGCCGCCGGGGCCGGCGGCGAGCCCCCGCGCGAGTGGCAGGAGCGCTGCGAGGCCCTGCCGGAGTGGCTGCCCGCCGACTGACCGGGCTCCGGTCGTACCGCGGCCCCCTCTTTCACATTGTCACGGCCCTGTCACAGACTGGGCCGCCGGGCCCTCGCCGCGTTCGTTCGGTCGGCCGGCGCGCCTAGCCTGTCGGCCACGCTGTCCGGCCGATCTTCGCCGGACGAGCAGTCGAGCACCGGTCCCGCGCGCCGCCCCGGCCGCCGCGCGACCGGCGGGGAGGGGTTCCATGTCCGACACGCCGTCCGACGCCGCACCGGCGGCACAGGCCCGATCACAGACGTCCCAGCAGGCCCGACCGGAGGCGTCCGCGCAGACGCCACCGCAGGCGCCGGCGCGCACGCACGGCCCACCCGTCGGCCCGGGTACGCCCTACCCGCGCCCCTGGACGCCCCCACCTCCGCCTCCGCCCCCGGCGTGGGTGACCGCGAGCCGGGCCCGCACCCCGCGCGTGGTGCGCCCAGCCGTGCTCTGGGCCGCCCTGCTCACCGGTGTGCTGACCGCGATCCTTCTGCGCGGCGGCCTGGGGATCAACCTGCTGCTGATCACGATCCCCGCCGCCGCGGCGGCCGCGATCGCCGCCCTCGACCACGGGCGGCGGCTTCGCCCATGGTCGGTGGTCTGGGCGGTGGCCGGCCTGACGCTGCTGCTGATCCCGGCCCTGCGGGACGCCTGGTGGCCGTCGTTCCTGGCCGTCGCCGCCGCCGCATTCCTGGGTTCCCTGGCCCTGCACGGCGGCCGCAACTGGCCGAGTGTCCTGCTCGGCGGCGTGGGGCTGTGGTTCGCCCCGGTGCCCGCGATCGGCTGGGCGCTGCGCGGGATGCGCGAGCGCGCCGGGCGCAGCCGGAGCCGGCTGCTGCCGATGTTGAAGACCGCCGGCGTGACCGCTGCGCTGCTTGTCGTCTTCGGCGCCCTCTTCGCGGGGGCCGACGCGGCGTTCGCCGACCTGCTGGCCGGCGCCATGCCCGATGTGACCGTCACCGACGCGCCGCTGCGCGTCCTGCTCCTCGTGGTCGGCACGCTGTTCGCGCTGAGCGCCGCGTGGACCGCGGCGGCGCCGCGCCGCTGGGACCGGATCGAGGTGAAGCCGGGACGTTCCCGCCGGCGCGCCGAGTGGGCGCTTCCGCTGGTCGTGCTCGCCGCGCTGTTCGCCGCTTTCAACGCCGTCCAGCTTGCGGTGCTCTTCGGCGGCTACGAGAAAGTGCTCGCCACGACGGGTCTGACCTATGCGGAGTACGCGCGGCAGGGATTCTGGCAGCTGCTCGTCGTCACCCTGCTCACCGTGGTGGTGATCGGACTCGCGTCGCGCTGGGCCCCACGGGACACCGACCGCGACCGTGTGCTCGTGCGGTCCGTCCTCGGCACGATCTGCGTGCTGGCCCTGATCGTGGTCGCCTCCGCGCTGCGCCGCATGGACCTGTACGTCGACGCGTACGGACTGACCCGGCTGCGGATCTCCGTGGCGGGGATGGAGCTCTGGCTCGGACTGCTGATCGTCCTCATCATGGCGGCCGGCGTGCTCGGCGCGCGGTGGCTGCCGCGAGCCGTGGCGGTGAGCGCCGCGGCGTCCGTCCTCGTCTTCGGGCTGGTGTCGCCCGACGCGCTCATCGCCGACCAGCAGGTGAGCCGCTTCGCGAGCACCGGCAAGATCGACCTGGCGTATCTGCGCAACCTCTCCGCGGACGCCGTCCCGGAGCTGGACCGGCTGCCGGAGCCGCAGCGCTCCTGCGCCCTGGAGAAGATCGTGAAGCACCTCCGCGGGGACACCACCGAGGCCTGGTACACCACGAGCCTCGGCGAGGTCCGGGCGCGGTCCCTGCTGGACGGACGTCCGCCGCGCGACATCAGGCCGTGTGACGCGGCAGGGCTGGAAGGCTACTACGACGAGTGGCGCGACCCGTCACTGCCGTGACATGCAGGCGCGTGCCGCCGCCCGGACCCCTCGAACGGGCGGCGGCTCGGCCGCCCGGTGGCCTATGCGGCGGCATTGCGCCGTGCGTCAAGCCCGCCGTCATGGCGATAGCGGGGCGGCGCGAGCACGTCCCGGAGGACTTCGGTCGCATTGCCGCGGCTCGAAAGGGTTCGACAGACCTGTCGACGTCACCGGCGCGAAGACCCGGGCGAGCGGCCCGCCGGCCGCACCGCGTCGAGCCACCGCAGGCGCGGCGACCCCTCGTGCGGGGCGGCGCCATCCTCGCCGACGAGGTGCCCGCGCCGCCGCCGCACCTCGTGACGCGGTCGCGCAGGACGCGTCGGCCCGGTGCGGGCGCGGCTCACGCCGCGTCGCGGACGCGCATGTCAGACCTGCCCCGAGGGGGCTCAACGCGGGGGCGTAGGCTAAGCCTTGCCATGGTCCATGAACCTCCCACCCACGCCGTCGAGCGCTCGCTGCGCGCGACCACCGGCGCCAAGGTCATCGCGGGCGTCGACGAGGTCGGACGGGGCGCCTGGGCCGGGCCGGTCACGGTGTGCGCGGCCGTCACGGGTCTGCGACGGCCCCCGGACGGACTCACCGACTCCAAGCTGCTCACCGTCAAGCGCCGTTCCGAGCTTGCCGGGGTGCTCACCGGATGGGTGAACTCCTTCGCGCTCGGTCACGCGTCCCCGCAGGAGATCGACGAGCTCGGGATGACCGCAGCGCTGCGGCTCGCCGCGACGCGCGCCCTGGACGCCCTGCCCGTGCGGCCGGACGCGGTGATACTCGACGGGAAGCACGACTACCTCGGGGGACCCTGGCACGTGCGGACGGTTGTCAAGGGCGACCGCTCGTGCGTGGCCGTGGCGGCCGCGTCCGTGATCGCCAAGGTCCGGCGGGACACGATGATGGCCGAACTGGGCCTGGACTATGCTCCGTTCGGTTTCGAGGCCAATGCCGGGTACCCTTCGCCGGTGCACCGGGCGGCGCTGGAGGAGCTGGGGCCGACCCCCCTCCACCGGCTGTCCTGGGCATATCTCGATACCCTGCCGCGTTGGCAGCACTTGAAGAAAGTCCGGGAGACCGTCGTGGCGGGGGATACGGGTGAGCAACTCGGGTTCGACTTCTGAGCCGAGTTGTGACCTACCCGCCGCTGCGTTGTTCCGGCGCATTTGATAGACATCAGCACATGCCTCTCACCCCCGAGGAGCCTCAGATTCACGAGAGTGTCCCGGGTCCCCGCGTAGCCCCGGCCGCCGGCCGGCCCGCGCCGACCCCCCGCCCCGTACCGGGCTCCGGCCCGCGTCCTGTGCCTCCGCGTCCCGCGCCGCCGCGTGGCGCTCCGGCGGCGAACGCCCGTCCCGGCCGCCCCGGTCCGGCCCGCGGGTCCGTCGTACCGCCGCAAGCACGCTCGCCGAGGGAGTCCGAGGCCGCCGCCTCCGTCCCCGCCGGGCCGTCGGCGCAGATCCAGCTCATCCCCGCTTCGGTGGACGGCGCCCTCGACGCCGCCGACGAGGCCGTTGACCTGCTGTTGGACAGTGGGCGCGCTCCGGGTGAGGTCCTGGTGCTCACCACCGGCGAGCAGCACCCCTGGGCGGCCCACGAGCTGAGCTTCGGCGAGGCGTCCTACTGGGCCCAGCACGACGCCGGCGACGACGTCTTCTACGCCGCCCACAACGCCGACCGCGTCACGGGCCGGCCTGTCGTGGTCGTGGCCGTCAACGGCGGTTCCGACGAGACGGTGGCGGGTGTGCTGCCCTCCGCCATGGCGCGGGCAGGGAAGCTGCTGGTCGTCTGCGGCGACCCGCAGCGGATCAACGCGCTGCTCGGCGTCAGCGCCTGATCACCGCGCCGCCGCGCGGCGCAGGGGCGGCGTCCCGCTGGGACGCAGGCTCGCTGCGCCGCGGCTCGTGGCAGCCGCCCAGGAGGCGGCGTTGGGGGTGCGTCCGGCACGGTTCTCGCCCTGCACCCGCCAGCCGTCGTCGGTCACGGTGATGTACGACCCGGGGCGCAGCCCGTACAACGAGCAGGCGTCACGCAGTCCCCACATCCAGGCGCCGTCCACCTCCGTCCAGCCCGCTCCGCCGTCCCGGCACACGAGCAGGACCGCGGTGCGCACCGGCCTGCGCCGCTTGAGGTCGTCCGCGGTGATCCGGCGCAGATGGGCGAGGATGGCGTTGCGCCGTTCCCAGCCGTCGGTGACGAGGGGGCGCTGCGCGAAGGACGCGCTGGCCGTCAGCCGTTCGTCGGGGGAGTAGACCGCGACCACGGCGGTGCCCGGGGCCGGGAGATGGCGCGAGTGGAGGTCGGTGACCACCTCGCGAGGATTGATCAGCAGCGGGATGCCCGCCGCGGTCCAATCGGCAGGCTCGATGGTGCGATGGCGTCCGGCAGGGCGGGAGGCATTCACGGAAGCGGTTTCCGGAGCGAAGCCGATGGCCACGGTCCTCCCTTCGGGTATGCGTCCGCGACCGGGCGTGCGTGGGCATGCCGGTCGTGGGGCTCCAAGAGCCGATGCGGGGATCCAGGCTCAATTGTTCCTGTCGCACACGCGGGCGGCAACGGTCATTTCACCGACCTGTCTGTTATCTGGCCCTCCGCCGCTTAGATTCCACCCCCGTCTCACATCGTGAGTACCGCTCAGCCCTGCACAGCCAGGACCAGCGGAAACACCGCGGTGGCACCGGCATGACGCAACAGCCGTGCCGCGACGGCCACGGTCCACCCTGTTTCGGTGAGGTCGTCGACCAGCAGTACCGGTCCCGCGGCAGCGGCGAGGGTGCCGGAGAGTGCGGACGGAAGGGCGAACGCCCCGTGCAGCGTCCGCAGCCGCTGGGCGCTGTTGCTGCGCGGCGCCCGGGAGGGTTCCAGTTCGCCGCTGTGCGCGACTTCTCCGAGCAGCGGTATGCGCCCGATCTCGGCGATGCGCGCGCCGAGCGACGCGATGAGCTGCGGCCGGGTGTGCGAGGCGATGGTGACGACGCCGACGGGCCGCTGCGGGGCGTCGGGTTCACCGCTCGCCCAGCCGCCCGGACCCTTGGCCCAGTCGGCCAGCACCTGCACCACGGCCTGCGCCACGTCGTCGGGAACAGGCCCGTCCGCCGCGTTCTGTGCGAACAGCGGGCGGAGCCGGTTGCCCCAGCCGATGTCGGAGAGCCGTCCCAAGGCCCGTCCTGTGGCGGCCTGTTCGCCCGGCGGGATCTTCCCCTTCAGCTCGATGCCGATCGCGGGCAGGCCGGTCGGCCACATTCTGCGGGGCTCGATCTCGACCCCCGGGCGCCCGAGGGCGGACCGCGCGGCCTCCAGGGCCTCGCGGGACACCTCCGCGGTGAAGCGGGCCCCGGCGCAGTTGTCGCAGCGGCCGCAGGGCGCGGCCTCCTCGTCGTCGAGTTGCCGGCGCAGGTACTCCATGCGGCACGACGAGGTCGTGGCGTACTCGCGCATCGCCTGTTGCTCGGCCTTGCGCTGCCGGTCGACCCACGCGTACCGCTCGGTGTCGTAGGTCCACGGCCTGCCCGTCGCCGTCCAGCCTCCGCGCACCCTGCGCACGGCGCCGTCCACGTCGAGGACCTTGAGCATGGTCTCCAGCCGGTTGCGGCGCAGGTCCACCCGGGTCTCGAGCGCGGGGACGGACATCGGGCCCTCGGCGGCGGCCAGGGTCTCCAGTGTGCGCCGCACCTGCTCCTCCCGGGGGAAGGCCAGCGAGGCGAAGTAGCGCCAGATGGCCTCGTCCTCGGGCCCGGGGAGCAGCAGCACCTCCGCATGGTCGACACCGCGTCCGGCACGGCCGACCTGCTGGTAGTAGGCGATGGGGGAGGAGGGAGAGCCCAGGTGCACCACGAAACCCAGGTCCGGCTTGTCGAACCCCATGCCCAGCGCCGAGGTGGCGACCAGCGCCTTGACGTCGTTGCCGAGCAGTGCGGCCTCGGCGGCCCGGCGGTCGGCGTCCTCCGTGCGCCCGGAGTAGGCGGCGACCCGGTGACCGCGCTGCCGGAGGAAGGCGGTGACCTCCTCCGCGGCCGCCACCGTCAGGGTGTAGACGATGCCCGAGCCAGGGAGGTCGCCGATGTGGTCGGCGAGCCGGTGCGCGGCGTCGGGCATGCGCAGCACCCCGAGCGACAGGCTCTCCCGCTCCAGCGGACCGCGCAGCACCAGGGCGCCCTCGTGGTCGCCGGTCCCCAACTGCTCGGCGACGTCGGCCGTCACACGGGCGTTGGCGGTGGCGGTCGTCGCCAGCACCGGAACGCCTGGGGTGAGGTCGGCGAGCATCGTCCGCAGCCGCCGGTAGTCGGGCCGGAAGTCGTGGCCCCAGTCGGAGATGCAGTGGGCCTCGTCGACCACGAGCAGCCCCGTGGCCGAGGCCAGCTTGGGCAGCACCTGGTCCCGGAAGTCCGGGTTGTTGAGCCGCTCCGGGCTGCAGAACTGGGAAGGCATTCAAATTCCAGGCGCAGCTGGAGCCCTGACCTGCACAAACGTATCGATCGAGGGTGGTCGTGACCGAGCACTCGACCCTGGCCATCCTCGATCAGTGCGTGGCCGTTAGACCTTAGGTGAGATGTCCGGCACGCTGAGTGAAGTGGCTGATTGTCCTTGCCATCGGGTTGCATGGGGGCATGGACAACCTGGAGCTCCGCACTGAAGCCGACGCCATCCTCGCTGAGCTCGTCGGTGACCCCGGGGGTTCGGCGCGGCTGCGGGAAGACCAGTGGCAGGCGGTGGCGGCTCTGGTGGAGGAGCGCCGGCGCGCACTGGTGGTGCAGCGCACCGGCTGGGGCAAGTCGGCGGTGTACTTCGTTGCTACCGCTCTGCTGCGCCGGCGTGGCTCCGGTCCCACGGTGATCGTCTCGCCGCTGCTGGCATTGATGCGTAACCAGGTCGAGGCGGCGGCGCGGGCCGGTATCCGGGCACGCACGATCAACTCGGCCAACCCGGAGGAGTGGGACGCCATCCACGAGGAGGTCGAGCGAGGCGAGACCGACGTTCTTCTCGTAAGTCCGGAACGCCTTAATTCTGTGGATTTTCGCGAGCAGATGCTGCCCAAGCTTGCGGCCACGACCGGTCTGCTGGTGGTCGATGAGGCGCACTGTATCTCCGACTGGGGCCACGACTTCCGGCCTGACTACCGACGGCTGCGGGCGATGCTTGCTGAGCTTGCCCCCGGCGTGCCGGTGCTGGCCACGACGGCGACGGCCAACGCGCGGGTCACTGCGGATGTTGCCGAGCAGTTGGGTACGGGCGCCGGTGAGGCCCTGGTGCTGCGGGGCCCGCTTGAGCGCGAGAGCCTGCGGCTGGGTGTGGTCCAGCTGCCGGACGCCGCACACCGCATGGCCTGGCTTGCCGAACATCTGGACGAGCTGCCGGGTTCGGGGATCATCTACACGCTGACGGTGGCCGCGGCCGAGGAGGCCACCGCCTTCCTGCGGCAGCGCGGCTTCCGGGTCGCCTCCTACACGGGGCGCACGGAGAACGCCGACCGGCTGCAGGCCGAGGCTGACCTGCTGGAGAACCGGGTCAAGGCGCTGGTCGCGACCTCGGCGCTAGGGATGGGCTTTGACAAGCCGGACCTGGGATTCGTGGTGCACCTCGGCTCGCCGTCCTCGCCGATCGCCTACTACCAGCAGGTGGGGCGTGCGGGTCGCGGTGTGGAGCACGCCGATGTGCTGCTGCTGCCGGGCAAGGAGGACGAGGCCATCTGGCGCTACTTCGCCGATACCGCCTTCCCGCCCGAGGAGCAGGTCCGCCAGACCCTCTCGGCCCTTGCCGGCGCGGGACGGCCGCTGTCCGTGCCAGCTTTGGAAGCCATGGTGGACCTCCGGCGCACCCGTCTGGAGGCCATGCTCAAGGTGCTCGACGTGGACGGGGCGGTCAAACGGGTCAAGGGCGGCTGGATCTCCACCGGTGAGCCGTGGGTCTACGACTCCGAGCGGTACGCCTGGGTGGCGCGGCAGCGGGCCGCCGAGCAGCAGGCCATGCGCGATTATGCGAGCACGTCCCAGTGCCGCATGGAATTCCTGCGCCGACAGCTGGACGACGAGGGGGCGACCGCCTGCGGCCGCTGCGACAACTGCGCGGGAGCCTGGGCCGACTCTTCCGTCTCGGCGGAGATGCTGACGGGGGCGGCGAAGGAACTGGACCGCCCAGGGGTGGAGGTTGAGCCCCGCCGGATGTGGCCGACAGGGATGCCCGCACTGGGCATCGACCTCAAGGGACGTATCCCCGCCGGCGAGCAGTGCTCCACCGGACGCGCCCTGGGGCGGCTCTCGGACATCGGCTGGGGCAACCGACTGCGCCCGCTGCTGGCCGAGAACGCCCCCGATGGTCCGGTCCCCGACGATGTCCTGCGGGCCGCGGTGGCGGTCCTCGCCGACTGGGCTCGCTCCCCGGGCGGCTGGGCATCCAACGTCCCGGACGCCTCTGCCCGGCCGGTGGGAGTCGTCGCCGTGCCGTCCCTGGCCCGCCCGCAACTGGTCGGCTCCCTCGCCCAGGGAATCGCGACCATCGGCCGCCTGCCCTATCTGGGCACGCTGACGTACACCGGGCCGAACGGCGCGCACGCGGCACGTCGCAGCAACTCCGCTCAACGGCTTCGGGCACTGGCCGCTGCCTTCGCCCTCCCCGAGGACCTGGCCGGCGCCCTGGCCGGTGGGCCCGTCCTGCTCGTGGACGACTACACCGACTCCGGCTGGACCCTCGCGGTTGCCGCTCGCCTGCTGAGGCAGACGGGGGCCGGACAGGTACTGCCGCTGGTGCTTGCTTCGGCGGGCTGACTACGTCCTGCTTGCCGGCCCGAAACCGGCGGACTTCGTGTCGGAGTTCGCCCTGCCGATGCCGTCCGGGGCATCTGCCACGTGCTCGGCGTCCCCTTCCAGCACCACGACTTCTCACCACGCCATCAGGTCGGTGACCGAGAGCGATGTCCCGGCCGACATCGCGAGCAAGTCCGAGCGCGAGCTGTACCACTTCCTGGCCAAGCTGATTAATCACAAGCTCGCCCACCCTGATGACGGCCTGCTGTCCCAGCTCGCCACCGAACGGCTGTCCACCGGCCAGCTGAACCGGCACGAACTGGTGATGCTGGTCCTGTTCCTGCTGATCTCGGGGCACGAGACCACGGCCAGCATGATCGCGCTGGGCACGCTGGCCCTGCTGCTCCATCCCGAGCAGATCGCCGTGCTGCGGGACGCCGACGAAGCCGGGGTCGCCGGGGCCGTCGACGAGCTGCTGCGGTACCTGACCACCGTCCAGCCTGGCCGCCGCCGCGTGGCCGTGGAGGACATCGAGATCGCCGGACAGCTGATCCGCGCCGGCGAGGGGCTGATCCTCCCGGAGGAGATCGGCAACCGTGACGACAGCGTGTTCCCCGGCGCCGAGGCGCTGGACTTGCGCCGTGAC